>JBCDAP010000393.1:0-2788 GCA_039185335.1 Planctomycetota bacterium
GAGGACAGATCGAGACGGAGCTCGTTGATGATCTTTGTGCCCTGGCCAAGCCAGGTCTGCCACGTCTCATTCGAGATGTTGTCGTAGATCCATTGACCGATCGCCCCCCGAAAAGGCGGTCGCGGAAGCTTCGTGCCGGGCTGGCCTGTCTTACGGTCGACGAAGGACCCGTCCGGGGCGGGCGCGGCTTCACTCGAGGCCGACTCCTCCTGAACCACAGGAATCGGCTGCCCGATCTGCTCGAGCATGGCCGAGATCGCCTTCTTAGGCATCAGGTCACCAAGACGTGCCGCGGCCTCGTATCCCCTCGTCAGGACCTTGCCGGCCCGATCGGTGTCGCCCGCCTCGATGAGGGACTGACCAGCGAGCTGAAACGCCTTGGAGTAATCGGCATTGATCGCGATCGCATTCAGGAACGATTCCGCCGCCTCTTCATGCCTGCCGGCCTCCGCGTAAGCTGTTCCCAGCGTAAAGTGGCTCGTGGCGTCCTCAGGGTCCATCTGGACAAGCTTCTCGAAACGCTCAACTTTTTCTGCGATGGCAGTATCTGTCGTGTCGCTCATAGGATGATTGCCGATCTGTCAGGGAAATGGTGAAGGAATCGATGATCCCGCAACCGAAGGGGGGCGGGCCCGAATGATAGGCAGTGCGGATGTCGATACCTGACCATCAGAGAGAGCGATTCGATGAGTTGCTCGAGATCGAGCTTCATCTCCTGCCCGAGCGGTTCGCTGCGGTGATCGAGGAGATCCCAGTCGTCGTGGATGATGAGCCCGATCGGCCCCTGCTGCAATCGCTCGCGCTCGAATACGAAGTAGATTCCATCGAGCCCGACGAGCTCTGCGGGCTGCACACCGGAATTGCATTAACCGAGCGAACCATGGATATGCCAACCCGAGGGCCGCAAGACATCCGCCTCTTTCGACTCGGGATTTTTGCGCTTGCAGGAGGCTACGACGTCACCGATGACGCACTCTCGGAAGAAATCCGCGTGACACTCTTGCACGAGCTGGGGCATCACTTTGGGCTCGACGAAGACGAACTGGAAGAACTGGGATACGCCTGATCGACGCACGCACGCGTCGTCTATCACTCGCAACAGGAAGGATCAATCATGACCGCACTCGCCGCCTTGGCCTCACTCTCGACGATGGTGCTTGCCAACCCCATCGTTGTGCCAGAGCCAATCGAAAAGGATTACACGATCGGGTATCTCGAGATCGACGGTGCGATCTCCGAAAAGCCCGGCGGTGATGCTGGTTTCTTCGGAGGATCCGAGTACACCACACTCCGCGGGCTCGTACGCACGTTCGAGTTCGCCGCATCGGGTGCAGCCGACGTTGACGCGATCGTGCTCCGTCTTCGCGAGACCGCACTCAGCACAGCCGACGCGGAAGAGCTGCGAGCCGCGATCGAGCACTGCGAAGAAGAGGGGGTACGTGTTCACGTCTTCGCCGAGTCATACGGCGCAACCGAGCTGATCATGGCATCCGCAGCATCCGAGATCATCCTGCAAGAAGGTGGCTCGATCTTCATGCCCGGCGTGTACATCGAAGAGATGTTCTTCGCGGACACACTCGAATGGGCCGGCATCGATGCACAATTCGTCCAGGTTGGTGACTACAAGGGAGCCAGCGAGGCGTTCGTGAATTCCAAACCCTCACAGGCGTGGGAAGAGAATATCTCGCGATTGATGGACGAGCTCTACGAAGCGATGCGCGAGCCCATCATGAAAGGGCGCGATCTCTCTGAGCGTGAACTCGATCGAGCGATGGAAGAAGCCATCTTCGCCTCGGGAGAAACCTCGATCGAGATCGGGCTGATCGACGCCGAGATGGATCGCCTCGAGCTCGATGCGCACCTTGCCGACCACTACGGCGAAGACTTCGAGTACGAGCTCGATCTGTATGTCGCCGAGGATACTGGCGCTCCCGACTTCGAGTCCATGGGCATGTTCGAGGTCTTTGCGATGTTCCAAGAGCTCATGACTGAAGGCGTAAAACAACGCACGTCGCGTGACACCATCGCCGTCGTGCACATCGACGGAGCCATCGTTGACGGCACCTCATCTTCCGGCGGATTCACCGGGTCCAGCAATGTCGGCTCGCTCACTATCCGCGAAACGCTCGCGGAACTCGCCGATGATCCCAACATCAAAGGTGTTGTCATCCGGATCGAATCCCCAGGTGGATCCGCGACCGCAAGCGAATCGATCTGGCAGGGCTTCAACGCGCTCCGCGAAGACGACATCCCCGTTGTGGCCTCGGTCGGATCCATGGCGGCGTCGGGCGGGTACTACATCGCCGTCTCCGCCGACCAGATCCATGTCGACCCGTCTTCAATTGTGGGCTCCATCGGCGTGGTCGCCGGCAAGTTCGTCATGGCCGACCTGTACGACAAGCTGCACCTCCGCCCAGTACCCCGAGTTCGTGGTCCACGCGCCGCCATGCTCTCGAGCGTGCTCCCGTGGGACGATGACGACATTGAGTTCATCCGTGACCGCATGGTCGAGACCTACGACTTGTTCACCGAGCGTGTGGCCGATGCTCGCCCTGACGCCAACATGAGCAAGGTTGCAGAAGGGCGTCTGTTCGCTGGAACCCCGGCCGTTGAAGTGGGTCTCGCCGACAAGGTCATGGGCCTCGAACCAACAATCGATGAGTTGGCCGACGAACTCGGACTCTCCCAAGGCAGCTACGACGTGTTCCACTACCCCGAGCCACCTTCGATCGCTGAGCTGCTGGAAGAGGCTTTCCCGGCGGCCGGCGCTCCGATGAGTTCGTCCAAA
>JBCDAP010000394.1:0-2783 GCA_039185335.1 Planctomycetota bacterium
CATCGTCGATGCGGCTTCGTATCTCGAGGGCTTTGTCTACGGAAGCCTGAGCTACTTCGAGGCGGTGCTGCGTCCTGCGCTGGGATCGTGCTATGAGCAATACTGCGAGGCGTTCTTCAAACGCGCGGCGAGCGCGAAGCTCATGATCGATGACTGGACTTTCGACCTCTCGCCGTACCTCTGGTCCTCTTCGGATGGTTCCCCCACGTATCTCATTTTCAAGTATGCGGACCTCCCGCTTGACCAGTTGGTCAGCAATCTTGATTTGTGGACCGGCCAAGGGGTTTTCTTGACGGACTCTGACGAGCCATCTGACCGACTTGCCGCGATGAGAGAGGCGCAGGGCGAGATCCTCGGGATCATCGAGGATGCTCAACAACAAGCTCAATCTGGCGTTACGGACTTTGACTACTTCGCATACACCGTGTGCTCCGGCGTTCGTTCCACGGGCGGGGCGGACACATGGGATGGTGTGCTTTGCTTGAATTGCGCATTGTCGGTGGCGGACCTTCCAGAGCAGTTGCAGGGTATCGCAGCCGGGATCGATCCTGAGCAGTTCGTAGCGCATCATGTCGGTATTACATCTTCTTCGATCTTGTCCGAGGCGGGGCATCAGCCCAGCATTCATGACACCGCCCTCTTCGGACTCATCCGCTACGAGGACTCGTCTGATCTCTTCTACACGGAGCAATCGCCCTACCAATTCAGGGTGCGCTCGCTCAAGGTGCTCTTCGCGAACTCACAAGTCACCAATTTCTCGAGTCAGGTCGAACTGCTTGTCGGACGATTGTTCGATCAGCGAGCGTCTATCGTCGGCGATGCGCCTGGCGGCACCCTTGTGCTGAATGGTGTATGGGATCGTCAAGATGATGTCGCGAGCTACAGGTTTGCTCAGGACTCAGTGAGCGAGTTCGAGATTCATAGCGCTGTCTTGGATCGGGTCACGATAGAGCACGCGCGGCTTGTGACGATTCTGGACCCGAGCACGAGCGCAACGTCAGGCGAACTGATGTATGCACGCTTTGGATTCTCCGGCACGCTCAAATTCCGTGCGCTTCACGGATTGGATGTTTTCTCCTTCGGAGATGACGAGCTGGCGGGCACGACGGGCGGATTGTCGTACGCGAATCTCGGGCTCTTGATGGCATTCAACCCGCGGATGGCCAGCACCCAGCCGGCGGTCTTTGAATTTGATGCGCACGAGGTGTCGTTCGATCTCTCGCAGAGCGCGGCACGCCCGAACAGCTTGTGCGCTCAATTCCCGCTTGCACCTCATGGGCTGATCCAGGGCAGCGCCGGTAGCTCGCCGGGCACACTGGGATTCATGCAGATCAGGTCGCCTCTCGGACTCGCTGGGATCTCGGGCATGTGGTACGGGCTCACCATGGAGCTCGACCTGGGTAATCCTGGCGGCCTTGCGAGTCGGGCCGGGTTCTTCGCCACACTCGTCGTCGCTTGGAGCCCGCTGGCGAATGCCTATGACAAGGTGTACCTCGGTCTCAAGCTGCCGGGTTCTCACAGCGCCGCCAAGGAGATCACGATCCAAGGCGTCCTCAAGCTCAAGGCGTCGGACATCGTGCTGATCTCGCTGAATGAACAGGACGCGGATCGCGTCACGTACATGCTGCAGTTCTACGCGATATCGATCGGCTTTCTGGGAGCGAAGTTTCCGCCGGGAGGAAAAACCAACCTCTTGCTATTCGGTGCTCCCAACACAGAGGGCGGAGCGAACGAACTGGGGTGGTACGCGGCGTACGCGAAAGATGCAGTCGGCCAAACGGGTGGTGTTTCCGAATCAGAGATGCGAAGAATACTGTGAGGGACTGAGCGATGGCATCAATCAATATCATGTTCTGGAATATCCAAAACTTTGGTTCGGACTCTGATTACAACAAAATTACGCGAGGTCCCGCCTCGACGTCGCTCGCGCAGTTCATCCGTAAACTCATATCGGTCAGGAACACCGACATTTTGTGCGTTCAGGAAGTGTTGAGCACCGCCGGCCCACACATTGAAATGGTACTGCATGAGCTCTGGAAAGATGATCCTACGTGGTGCTGCGACTGGATCCCGGGAGCGGTTAAGCATCGCGTGCCAGAGCACCCAGATGCTGTCACGAGCGTTGAACATCTCACTTGGGCATCGGGTCATCTTCCGGGTCGGTCGGAAGGATACGCGGTTTTTTGGCGTAATGGTGCGGGCACGTTCCAGATGGTGCAGACGCAATATCCTGTTTCGAAAGGAACGATGAGGAAAAGTGGGCCTGCACCAGCTCCAGCGATCGATCATGTGCTGGGATTGTCCCTGGTAGGACGACGAGTGATTCCAAGGGAAGCAGGTGTTGCAAACATAAGAAGCGGCGAGGTTGCGCCTTCCCATCTCTTCAGCCCTGCAGCCGGTGGGTATGTCGCAGGCACGGGAGGAGACTGGAGCGTCTCACGCTATCCAGACGTCGCAGCAACACTTCAAGAGAATGTGTATTGGAGTTCTGTCCGTCGGCCTGCTCGCTTCGTGATTCAGACCGCAGGCGGTGCGCATGAAAGTTCGAAACTGGTACCTGTTCTCTTTACACATGCACCAAGCGGGAATATACCCGCACGGCAGCACACGTATTTATCTGGCATTGCACAAGAAAATTATATCATAAGATCAATTGGAAGTCCCAACACAACAAATGGGCCTTTTATATATCATAACACAACTATTGCTGAAGGAGACTACAATCTAGACATTACATTAGAAGTCAACAACGACTACTATACTAGTTACCGAAACGCGATGGG
>JBCDAP010000395.1:0-2776 GCA_039185335.1 Planctomycetota bacterium
CACTCTTCACGCGGGTTAATCCGAGCGACCATGCCCGAGGTGTCTACGCGATCGAAAGATTGGCCGGGTTTCGCGTCCATGATCGCAAGGGTGGTACCCCCGGTCCTGTTGTAATAACCACGCATAGCGAGGATCTTGGGTACCACCCTTGCGATCATGGACGCGAAACCCGGCCAATCTTTCGATCGCGTAGACACCTCGGGCATGGTCGCTCGGATTAACCCGCGTGAAGAGTGGCAGAACGTTTACACAGATACCTGGCGTATCTTCCGCGATTTCTTCTATGAGCCGGGCATGCACGGAGTCGATTGGCGTGCTGTTTATGACCAGTACTTCGCCATGCTCAAAGACGCGGTCAACCGCCATGATGTCACGCACATTTCCAAAGAAATGATTTCAGAGCTCAACATCGGACATGCCTACTACAGCGGCGGCGATCTTGAGTCTGCTTCGCCCGTTCGTGTCGGCCATCTCGGCGCTGAGTACGAGTTTGTCGAGGATGGCAGCGATCAGGCGTACCGGATCACACGCATTCTTAAAGGCGGGCCTTGGGATACCGATGCACGCGGTCCGCTTTCAGAGCCGGGCATCAAAGTTGAGGAAGGTGAGTATCTGCTCGCGATCAACGGCGAACTGCTCACACGGATCTACACCCCATACGCCGCATTAGAAGCACAAGGCGGGCGCCTTGTTGAGCTCACCATCAATGACGAACCCGAGATGAATGATGATGCACGCACCGTTGTCGTCAGGGCACTCCGCAACGACAACAATCTTCGCTACCGCGCGTGGGTCGAACGTAATCGGCAGTATGTCAAAGAGCAGTCCGGCGGGCGTGTCGGCTACATCTACGTTCCGAACACGGGCGTTGATGGGCAGAACGAACTGATCCGCCAATTCACCTCTCAGAAGCACAAGGATGCCCTCATCATCGATGAGCGGTGGAACGGCGGCGGGCAGATTCCGACCCGTTTCGTTGAGGTGCTCGATCGCCCGATCTCGAGCTTCTTCGCCCTCAGGCACGGAAACCCGTGGGTCGTGCCTGACTACGCCCACCATGGCCCCAAAGCCATGCTCATCAATGGACGATCCGGCTCGGGCGGCGATATGTTCCCATTCCTCTTCCGACAGGCCGGCCTTGGCCCATTGATCGGGCAGCGGACCTGGGGCGGCCTCGTTGGCATCTCCTACAACCCTCACGTCGTTGATCTGGCCTTCCTCGCGGTTCCACGCTTCGCGTTCTACGAACTCGATGGAACGTGGGGCATCGAGGGCTTCGGCGTTGCACCCGATATCCCCGTCACTGCCGACCCGGCTCTGCTCGCAGGAGATACCGGGCGAACCGAAGTGCTCCGTGATCCTCAACTCGATCGAGCGATCAAAGAAATGCTCGACGAACTCGATCGTAATCCGCCCGTGAAAGTTGTCCCACCACCAAAGGGCCCCAACCGATCTGGCATGGGGATCGATCCGCGAGACCGCTGATCTTCACCCAATACAGCCTTGCCTGACAATAAAGCGAACCGGCGACCTCATGGCCGCCGGTTCGCTTTCTTTGACCCCATCACTCAAATATTACGAGCCGTTCGCGAGTGCTCCCATCGGATCCCACGCGGGGAGAACAATGGGCTCTTCTTCTAAGGCCTCTTGAAGCTCTGCAGGAAGGGAAGATTTCGGCACAGCAACTTCGAACATATGCTCTTCGAACCAGCTGTCGTTCATGGTGTAGTAGCCCTTGGAGCCGCGCTCATCACCCCAAGAATTCTCGACGCGCCAGCGGCGTATGGTGCCGTCTTCGAGCACATCAACACCCGTAAAGAGCATCGCATGCGTCATCAATGTGTCGCCGTGCTCGAGGCGGGCGGCTTTGTCCATCTTGAACTGGGCATCATAGACACCTTCGAAATCCAACAATTGGGCGTCCCAATAGCCAAGATCGTTGTTGAGCATCTTCCCAACATCACACCCCATCCAGACCGGACGCTGATGCTGAACGATTTCATCGCGGGTCAACTGCTTCATCACATCCGATGTGACATTGAGATACTTGACCATCGCCCCGCCCACAACGTTTCCGAGACGATCGACAGTGAAAGTCTTGCCGTACGGGCTTGACTCTCTGGGATCATTCACGATGCACACATACTCTTCGACATTCACCCCTGCGTACTTCTTCGCAAACTCGACCGGCGTCATCACACCGTCACGGTGAAACACCTTGTCCTTGTCTGTCCACTGCCACAGAATTTCCTCGGGAGGCGTTCCGAGGTGGATCGCCAGGACACGCCAGATCGTCTCGAGGATGTCGTCTTTATGTGATCGGAGCTCGTCTTCACCTTCACCGCGAGCAGAGGCGGCACGAAGATCTCGTGCCGCTTGGCGGAGCAAAGACTCGAGGCTCTCGTTCATCCGGCGTGTGCAAGATGAAGACTCGCTCTCTGGCATCGCCTCCTTAGGAACAAGGCCGTGCTTGGCGACGATGTTGACGAACATGTTCCACTGCCCGCCATCATCGATCGGATGAGCCAGCATGTAGGCCACTGTGCGATCGTCGACATCGCGATCTACCATTTCGATCATGCACTCGAGAAAGTAATTCGCTCGCTCATACTTGTCCCAGAAGAGCGTGTAGTTCTGGCTGAATTCAAAGTCCTTCAAGTTGAGTGCTTGAATCGCCCCGGCTCTAAGCAGATTCAACCCGGCAAAGCACCAACACCTCCCCGACTGCTTCTGGTTGGTCACGGGCCAATCGTCGAGCACATGGCTAAACGACGGC
>JBCDAP010000396.1:0-2773 GCA_039185335.1 Planctomycetota bacterium
CAGACACGAACACCGCAAAGTAGAGGAACGCGCCGCTCGATATGGCGGTGCCTGTGATTGGAATGATGAGGGCATTATGAAACGCTCAATGATCACTGGTTTGTTTGTTGCCGTACTCGCTAGTCCGGCGTTCGCTGCGACCGCCCAGATCGGGTTCGGCTTAGGACGCATCACCGAGTTCACATGGTTCTCGCTCGCCAACAACAACGGCAGCGTCTCTGTCTTCGCCGAGAACGACGCATTCAATTCGCAAACGTTCGGCAGCGCAGGCACCTTCATTCGCACCGCCCACGCCGAATTTAACATCGGTGATCTCAACATCGGCACAGTCACCTCGGCTACTCTCGTCGGCGGCGTTCGTCCGCGTCAAGGCGGAGCCAACACGCAGGTTGGTCTCTTCGCTTACTCCGGCAACGGCGCGACCGACACCTCGGACGCCACGATTGCCGCCTCGCAGTTTGCCACGATTGGTGATCCCGGTGGCGTTACAGGAGGCGTTGGCTTCGATCTCGATGTCACCAGCGTTATCCAGGGGCTGGTCGACTCCGGTGCTACCCACTTCGGCCTCCGCGCCGAAGCCCTGGCCGACAGCCGGCTCTACCTCCTTGACACCAACGGAAACACCATCGGCGGGCAGGAGTTTCCGCCCCTCGTCCTCACCATCGACTTTGAACCAGTTCCCACCCCTGGCACAGTTGGTCTTCTCGCCACCGCCGGCTTGGTCTCGATCCGCCGTCGCCGTCGCGTATAAGACACTTTGCGCTCTGAAACACTTTGCTTTAGCAACATCTCGATTCAGTACTTCAAACTGATAGAGCAAAGCAACAAGCAAATTGAAAGAGCAATCGATACCCCCTACAGCCGCACACTCGCAGTTCTACCGCACTCTCATTCCCCACTCGCCCAAGCTGGCAGCGCGGCGCGAGTGTGCTGGCTTTTTGTCTTCGCTTGATTCGATACTTGAATCTCAGCTTGTTCATCCGGCTTGCGCACCGCCTTCACATACGGCCCCGTTTTCTTCGGATCGTTCGTGATCACCGCGTGTACACCAACACGCGCCAGCCTCGTCGCTTCTTGTTCTTTATCAACCGTCCAACACGCGATACGAAAGCCGTGCTTGCTCGCATCGGAAACAAAGCTCGGCTCGATCGCACGAGAATGGTGCAAACTCAACCACGAGCACCCCGCCGACTCAGCACGCCAGAACATCGTCTCGCGTTCGGAATTGTGGCGCAACGCTTCGACTTCTGCGAGGCCGCAGATCCACCCGAGCCCGCCACGCCCCCACCGCTGCGCCGTCGCGCGGGGAGCGTTCGTGGGCAACTTCTGATTCTCGACCGGGAAGTCGATCCCCTGGCGCACGATCTCGTCCCGGACCGCCGCGAGCGTCTCGAGCTTGAACGAGCAGATCATGAGGCGTGAATCAAACCGCCCCAAGCGCGCGAGCTCGCGCACAAAGAACGGCGCAATCCGCGGCCCGGACTTCAGTTCAAGAAACGCCCACTTCTCCCGATCAACAAACGCGAGCGCCTGATCGAGCGAAGGAACACGACGCCCGACGTAGCGTTTCTTCTTCCACCGCCCGACGTCGATCGACTGGAGCTGAGCAAGTGTCGAAGTCGCCACAGGGAGCGCAACCTTGGCCACGCGCCCGGTGTCTCCGTCATGAATGACCGCGAGACGATTGTCGCGCGTCAGGTGAATATCGATCTCTACCCCGTCAGCCTCTCGCTTCCAAGCGCGACGGATCGCCGGCACCGTGTTCTCCGGCGCTTCGACAGACGCTCCGCGATGGGCGATCACAAGGGTCATCCGATCATCATCTCCTAAAGACCCCCGAGAACCGGGGCCACAGAATTGTATCGGCATGACCACGTATCGATCCAGAGGCGGAACCCGATCTCTGGATCAAATCGCCAATCCCTCCGCCAAGCACCATGACCAGCAGCACACAGCGACCAGAAAAGAAAGCATCAGACCCTTAGCTCTTCCGGCGCCGACTCGTTCTCGCCCATCTGCTCACGCAGCGGCTCGATGACCTCTCGCAGGAAACGCTCGGTCTGCTCGACTGCGAGCCCGATGTGCCGCTTCGGCTCGAGCTCCGCGTCGATGTCCACATCCTTCAGCAGCGGTTCGCCCTTCAGACGCTCGACCAGATCGTTCACACCGTCGCCCTCGACCATGCGGTGCTTCGCCGCCATCGCATGCTGGCGGATCACTTCATGCACGTCCTGCCGATCAGCCCCCTGTTTCACCGCGGCCATCATCATCGCCTCGGTCGCCAAGAACGGCAGCTCACGCTCAAGATTCCGCGCGATCACCTTCTCGTGCACCACCAAGCCCGAGATCACGTTGTGCATGATGTTCAACGCCGCATCGAGCGCGAGAAACCCCTCGGGCAGCACGAGACGCCGATTGGAAGAGTCATCCAGCGTGCGCTCGAGCCACTGCGTCGCGGCTGTGTCATACGCGTTCGGCACCAAGTTCCACACAAACCGCGTCAATCCACACACACGCTCGCAGCGCATCGGGTTGCGCTTGTAGGGCATAGCCGACGAACCGATCTGCTTGGTTTCAAATGGCTCAGAGACCTCACCAAGGTTGCAGAGGAGGCGGATATCGGTGGCGATCTTGTGGAGAACAGACGCGATGTTGGCAAGAAAACCAAGAATGTTCGCATCAAGGACTCTCGGATACGTCTGAGCGGTCAGGCCGAATGTGCGCGCACCAGTCGTGGGGTAGCTCACAGTGTCTTTTGATTGCTCCTCAGCAA
>JBCDAP010000397.1:0-2764 GCA_039185335.1 Planctomycetota bacterium
ACCTCTACAAAGCCCAGCCTCTGGGACCGTGGCGAACAACTTCAATGGAACCGTAAGCTACATTCCATATGCCAGCTTCACCGGAACGGATGATTTTATTCTTGAAATATCGAACGGTATCGGCTTCACCGAAACCTTTACGGTCAGCGTCGACGTTTCTGCATCGCCATGCCAATAACGAACCGCTGATTGAAGCGATCTTGCAAAGGCGAGCATGCCCGAGCGAAAAGCACCAAGCGGATCGAAGGAATCACAGTGCGGTTCTTTCGATCCGCTGTTTGTTATCCGAATGCCCCTTTGTCCGGGTCACCTAAAAAGTTTAGCTCGCACCTCACATCCACCCAGCACCAGCAGGGAAAAACGAATACCCAAGCCGGGTGCAAGGATAGTGGTCAACAAGCCTCTTGAAGTTGCAGTCTGCGATTCCATACCCCATTGAGCAAAAAATCGCCTTCGAGAAAGTCCCCACCCAGAGCTCTCCCTCTCCGCCGCTTTGAAGGCTTCGTCTCACCATTCTCATCGAGACTTTCACCCTCCTGGCAGCACGATCTGGAGTATGCAATCTCTGCGCTCCTCAACGTCCGCAAAAATCCTCCTTTCCCTGAAAGACCGCCCCCTCAGGGACCGATATCTCAATTGTGGACTGGAAGTCCCCACTGTCGCGGTGAACCCCTTGCGGAGCGATGAGATGCAGGCTGCCCCGGTGATGATCGTGATCGGAACGCCCCAGACGGCGGCGTGGGCGGTGCGTCAAACAGTCGTAGCACGCGAAAACGATGAATGTCTTGCCGAGCCTGTTGGTGTCGTGCTCATCGGGGATGATCGTGAATGCGATCTGCCCGAGCCGTTCCGTGTGCTGGGAGGGCTTGATGATCTAGAGATCATCGCTGACCGGCTCGGCATCGAGGAAGCGTTGACCTGCGTACCGCGTGCGATGAGTGTCGTCGCGGGAGAAGTACGCCGTCAGCTCGAGAAACTCGGTTTGCGCGAACGCGTGCTGACCAGTGTCTCTGATGTTCTGCGTGGAGAGGGTGAGGGTGGTTCGAGTGCTGAGATCGACCCTGCGGAACTGCTCGGACGAGAGTCGCGGGCGGTTGACGCTTCACTCGTCAAAAAAGTGGTGAAGGACAAGCGCGTCCTGATTACAGGTGCGGGCGGCTCGATCGGAAGCGAGCTGGCAAAGATCTGCGCGGAACACGCACCGAGCGAACTCATCCTGATGGATCGATCTGACAACGCTCTGTTTGAGATCGACCGCCAACTCCGTACACGTATACCCGGATTGCAGATTCGCGCAGTACTCCACGATGTCGTAGACAGCGAAGCCACGCTGCGCCGGTTTACCACGCTCCATCCCGAAGTGGTCTTTCACGCTGCGGCGCACAAGCATGTTCCTTTGATGGAAGATCACCCCGGTGCTGCTATCGCAAACAATCTCTTCGGCACGATCAGCGTCGCTGACGCAGCAATGTCGATTGGCAGCGAGCGGTTCGTGATGATCTCGACCGACAAAGCTGTCAATCCGACAAGCGTCATGGGTGCCACCAAGCGGATGGCAGAGTTGTACGTTCGTTCGCTCGCGAGCACCGGCTCACCAACACGGTTCAGTCTCGTGCGGTTCGGGAATGTACTCGGGTCTGCGTGTTCGGTGGTTCCGATCTGGGAACGCCAGCTCGCTTCGGGTGGACCTTTAACAGTGACGGACTCCCGCATGACGCGGTACTTCATGACGATCCCCGAAGCCGCCGGCCTCGTCATCCAATCCGCAGCTATTGAAACGCACGAGGTCTTCGTTCTCGATATGGGCGAGCCGGTCGAAATCCTCGGGCTCGCGAAACGCTTCCTTGATCGGCGCGGCTTCGCGAATGTCGTAGATGGGTATGAACCCAATCAAAGCGATAGACGCACGCGAGTTCGCATCGAGCTCACAGGTATTCGACCAGGCGAGAAGCTTTATGAAGAACTCGCGTACGACGCGGAGGAACTGACCGAGACCTCGGTCGATGGTGTTCGGGCGTGGCGAGGAGAAGACCGCCCTGACCAAGCCAGGGTCTCGCAGATGGTGGGCGAGATGGCGACGATGCGGCGCGTCCAGGAACCTGAATTGGTTATTGAGACGCTCTCGAAGTGGGTGCCGATCGGGGTGGAATCGGTCGATTCTGCCGTTTCAGGGGCGACAATCCCCCTGAAAAAGGTAGGCGTATCAGGTGCCCGAGAAGATTCAAGGGTGACCGCGGCTTGAGTCGTTGAATGAAAACGGGGAAGATGACTGACGATCAAAGGGTTAGCAGCTCGGATGCTGTTCGATCTCGAGGTCTCACGGAGCCCATGCCCTATGCAAAACAACACCGAGCGTCGCTTTGAACAGGCGTTGGTTGAAGACAAGGCGGTGACGCGTGCTCGCGCGGAAGCGGTGCTTCGGAGCCTCGAAGCCGCGCGTGACGAATGCCGGGCTCGCCTTCGTGAAGAGAACAGAACCGACGCCATGGAAGCGGTCACGGGTGAGTCTTCACTCGATCGCGCGGTCGACGCGACACGACGGATGGTCGAGGGCATGGGACCCGGCGGAAGGGCGACCGCGTGAGCCAGGGCGACGGAAACACGTTCACTATTGAAAGCAAATCGGTTATCTCAAGGCCTGTGGTCGAGATGCGTCGGCTTCGAGCAGATGCCCAACTCCCGACATACCAGAGCGAAGGTGCCGCGGGTATGGATGTGCATGCATGCCCCGAGGATGGCCGAGAGGTTGTGATCAAACCGGGCG
>JBCDAP010000398.1:0-2764 GCA_039185335.1 Planctomycetota bacterium
CCAGGCCAGGATGATGTAGATCATGCCGGCGGCCGCCGCGAGGCCTAGCGGGAAGCTCGCGAATGAATCTGCGAGTTCCTCCTGCTGTCCACGCTCGAGAATCGTGATACCCGGATTCTGTCGTTCGATCGCTCGAAGACTCGGCCGCAGATCTCGCATGATGTCTTCTGCACGAGTCACGGTTGGATCGACATCCGCGGTCACCGTGACAACACGCTTGCCGTCGAGGCGGCGCAGCGTTGAGTACCCCTCGCCGTTGGTGATAGCCGCAACTTCCGAGAGAGGAACAGCAACGCCTGCTGGCGTGAAGACATATTGCTGTTCTATGTCCGCAAGCGAACGGCGCGCTTCCTCGTCAAGCTTGACGCGGACGTCGACGTCTTCACGGTTCCCGGCGAAGGTGTGTGCTTCAAGGCCAAACACCCATCCTCTGACCGAACGAGCGATGTCCGCGGTGGTGAGGCCGAGCTCACGAGCGCCGTCACGAAGCTCGATGCGGAGTTCACGCCTGCCGGCTTCGTTGTCGTCCGAGATCGCTTGCGTACCCGCGAAGTCGGTGAGCATGAGTTTGATTCGGTCGGCGACATCGATGATGTCTTCTTGGTTATCGCCTGCAACTGTGAGCGTGATTGCCGGCCCTTCCGGACCGCCCGAGACTTCTTCGACCCGAAGACTTTCGATGCCAGCGATAGTGTCACCGATGCGTTGCAGCTCGGCTTTGATAGCGGCACTCGATTGGCCACCGCTCGCTTGCCGTTGCTCGACGGGCACCAATTCCAGGATCATCTGGGCGACGTGCGTCTGTGTGCTCCCGCCGCCGCCATCCAACGCTTCAACCGCTCCTACCGTGGTGAACGCGGCGGAGATCTCTGGGAATTTTCCGGTTTCCAGGATGGCGTTTTCGATCGTAGCGATTGCGGAATTGGTTTCGGCTACGGGTGTTCCCACGGGCATGCGCACTTCAACCGAAATAGTCTCGGAGTCAGCGCTTGGGAAAAAGGTGAAGGGAACTCGTTTGCCGCCAACCATGCCGAAGCTGATGATGACCAGCGAGATCGCGATTGCGACGGTGATGTAGCGATGATCAAGTGACCACTTCAGCAGCCGGGCGTATGCCGGCACGAGCCTCTTGCTCAGCAGCGATTCGCGGAATCGCTCGATCGCACCGAGGAACTTAGAGAAGACAGACGGTCGTCTGTTCGTTTCTTGTGCGCGCTGATCGGCTCCCTCGAGAGAGTGAGCCATGTGGCTCGGGAGAATGAACAGACACTCGATCAGCGAGACTCCCAGCGCGAGCCCAACGACGACCGGTAATGCTCCAAGTAGGTCCCCGATCTGCCCCTCGATCATCGCGAGCGGAAAAAACGCGCAGATCGTGGTGAGCACGGTCGCGACGACGGGCCAATTGACCTCACGTGTGCCGCGGACGGAAGCTGTCGTTGCATCTTCTCCTTTCTCATGGCGAGAGGTGATGTTTTCTGCGACCACAATGGCATCGTCGACGAGCAGGCCCAGGACGATGATCAGGCCGAACATGGTGAGCAGGTTGAGCGAAATCCCGAGGAACTGCATCGCTGCGAGTGTTCCGAGCATCGAGACGACGAGCCCCATGGCCACCCAGAACGCCACGCGGAAGTTGAGCAAGAGGACCAGCACGATGAGTACGAGCGTCAAACCCGCCGCTGCGTTCCTGCTCAGCAGTTCCAGTCGTCCCTGGATGAATCTTGCCAGGTCGGTCGTGGTGACCACATCGCCTGGCGGATCGGGACGGTTGTACCCGAGCTGCCAAGCACGCATCCGCTCGTTAATCGGCTCGCTGAGAACCGCGAGTTCGGCCCGCTCGGCTGCTTCCGCGGGATCGTCTGCTTTGGCTCTTGCCTGACCCGCCGCTTGTGCAGCCTTCATGCGCTGCATCACCAGCAGCACGCGTTCCATCATCGTTGGCTCGAACGCCTCGCGGTTCAGACCGGCAGCGTAGGCCTTCACCAGCCCGGACATCTCGACTGCGTCTTCATCGCCCACCTTGTAAACAGTGAGAGAGACCGCGGGTTCGCCATTCAGGCGGGTGATCAGATCGACGTCTTCGAAAGACTCGTGAACCGTCGCAACATCGGAAACACGTACCACAGCACCATCGTTTTCTGCTCGAACAACGATGTTGCGAATGAGATCCGCTTCTTCTTCGGTGCCGATCGTTCGCAGCGCAGTGTTGCCCGTGGAGCTCTTGACGGCGCCGCCGGGCAATTCGATCATGGCGGCAGTAATGAGGTCGCTGACTTGGGGAAGACTCAGGTTGTATTCGAGCAGCTTGTCCGGATCGATCTCGACAGAGATCTCGTCGGTTCGGACACCCGAGAGGGTGATATCGCCCATGCCCCGCAGCGAACGCAGATCATCGCGCATCCGAAAGATGGCATCCTTCATCGTGCGTTCGTCGGCATCTCCGAACAGTGACAGATTGATGGTTGGGAAGTTCGGCTCGAACTTCTCAACGGTGATCGTCTCGGATTCGTCGGGCAGGTCTTGGAGCGCATCCATCTCGCGCTTGACCTCAAATACCTTTTCGGAGATGTCGATGCCCGCTTCGAACTCGATGGTAAAAGAAGCAAATCCCTCGCCGATAGTCGTATTAACTTCGATGACATCATCAACAAAGTCCGCGATGCGATCTTCGATCTTAATCGCGAGGCCGTCTTCGACTTCTTCCGGACTGGCGCCCGGATAAGGCACAGCAACTTGGACCAGGGTCGGGTTAACCTCCGGA
>JBCDAP010000399.1:0-2763 GCA_039185335.1 Planctomycetota bacterium
CATGAGGGTGTCGAGCTTCCGGAGTTCTCGGCAGTCGTCCTGATGCAGGACGATGACCATCGCGAGTGGATCCGCGAGTACAACCGTGGGTACATGCGGATCGCGATCGAGGGCGGGCTGTCGGGATACGTTCTCGAGTCGAGCACATGGCGTGGGAGCTTCGGGTGGGCGGGCGCGATCGGCCTAAGCGAGGAGCGGCTAGACGAGCTTAACCGCCTCAGTATCGAAGACGGCCTCCGATTGCGCGAGGAGTTCAAAAACACGAACCTCGACATTGTCATTTCGGGCAACATCGGACCAATCGGCGATGCGTACTGGGTTGAGCATCGCCCGACGGTGGATGCAGCGAGGCATTATCACGCGAGGCAAGTGCAGCTCTTCGCGGAGACGGACGCGGATATGGTGCATGCAATGACGATCCCGAGCGCGAGCGAGTGCGCTGCGATCGCGCTTGCCGCGAAGGAGGCGGGGATGCCCTGCGCCATCTCGTTCACCGTCGAAACAAACGGGAAGCTGCCAAGCGGCGAAACGATGGAAGAGACCATTGCGCTCGTGGACGAGACGACGGATGCCTGGGTGGCGTACTTCGGCATCAACTGTGCGCACCCGGAGCACTTCGATGAAGAGCTCTCCGCAGGACACTCGTGGCGCGATCGTGTGCGGTCGATCCGCGGGAACGCGTCGCGGTGCAGCCATGAAGAACTCGACCACGCAGAGGAGCTCGACGAGGGAAACCCGGAGGAGTACGGGACCCAGCTGGCGGATCTGCACGCGAGGTTCCCAAACCTGAACATCCTGGGTGGGTGCTGCGGAACTGACCATCGTCACGTCGGGGCGATCGTGAAATCGATGGCACGTGATTGCAACAAGATGGGAAACTCATGATTCGCGATTCATGATTCGGAGAAAGCATCAAGCATCAATAAGTCTGGAATCGGTGCTTCACGCATGGCACCACGCAGCTGGAACTGCGTGGTGCGGCGAGGTGTCGTCACCTATAGGCGCTCTTACTTCTTTGTTGACGCCAACGGTTGAAAAGTTGCCATGCTGGAAACGTGCCTACGGGCAATCCTGGCAGAAGAATGCGAGGACGCTGACGTAATCGTATTCATCGATCACGCCGTTTCCATTGATGTCTGCGCTGTTGCACAGAGGCACGTTGTTTGATGTCGAGCAGTCTTGGTTCAAGAAACTGAAGACCGTTGAGACATCACTCGCGGTAACAGCTCCATCGGTGTTGACGTCTGCGCAGCTGCAAAGAGGAAAGGTGCTCGCTCCGGAGTAGATCCGGGCGTATCCGGTGAAATTGTTGGCGTCGGCCCCACCCGCGATGATGTCGGGCACGCCGTCGTTATTCACATCACCGGCACCAGCCACGGTGTACCCCAGGTTATCGCCCGGGTTGTCCCCCTCCATGATGGCGAGGATCTCGTAGTGGGGTCCTGCACCGCTGTAGAGGTAGACAGCACCCCTTCCAGAAGAGAAGCCGGGCCCGGCGACGACGAAGTCCGGCGTGGTGTCCCCGTTGATATCCCCGACGCCTGCAAGAGAAGACCCATAGGATTCACCTGGCGTGAAACCCGTGAAGACTTTCAGGGTCAATCCGGTTTGCCCTGAGATGAGATAAGCGCGGCCGCCGGTGATCGCGGATTCTTCACCGGGCGCACCGATGATGAAATCGTCGTACCCGTCGCCATCGATATCGCCCACGCCGTCGACATAGCTACCGAATCTTCCTCCGTTCAGGGTTCCTTGGAAGTCCGAGGTGTAGATCGCGGAGCCGTTCAGGCCTGACAAGACACGGAGGTAACCCGAATTGGTGAGTGCGCCGACATCGGCAAGGGGTGCGCCGACCGCGACATCGTCGTAGCCATCGTTGTTGACATCACCGACGAAGTTCAAGAACCAGCCGAAGAGGTCATTGGCGTTGTTCCCGTTGACTCTCCAGAGGAGTGATCCGTTCGCGCCGTTGTAGACAGCGACGCTCCCTGAATCCGTGCCGTTGACAGTGTCGTTGTAATACTCACCGACAACGATATCTGGCGTGGTGTCGTTGTTGGCATCTTGTCCACCAGAGACGAATCGGGCGGTCAGATCGCCCGCCGAACCGCCGGTGATCGGGCTGTAGGACAGTTCTGCTCCTGTGGCACCGGAGTACACAAAGGCTTGGCCCCTAAAGCTCGAAGCAATCTGCGCCCCAACAATGAAGTCGTCGAATCCGTCGTTGTTGATATCTCCGGCTCCACTTACCGCCGTGCCGAAGTGCGAACCGCTGGATGGACCAAGCTTGACAAAGAGCTCGGCGTATCCGTTTCCGGAGATAACTTTGACGTATCCCGGGTTGTTGACGGTTCCAGCGCCAAAGTCGGCTGGGTCGATCCAATCGTTGTAGCCGCCGATGATGACGTCGTCGTACCCGTCGTTGTTGACATCGCCAGCACCGTCGACGGCAAAGCCGAATCGACCGACGCTGGTGTCCCATCCATTCAAGGTATTGACCCCTTGAATCGTGGTGAGTTCAGCGAGTCCGCAAGACTGACCATGCACTCCGACTGTGAGTCCGCAAAGCGACACAAGCGCACCACAAGACATCGCAGCCAATTTCTTTTTCTCAATCATGATGAAATCCTTTTTCAGCGAGTTGAGCAAAGGCTCACACGCGTATCCCTAAGAAGTGGCACATACCACATAATCCAAGCATAACTCATCGCGAGATCAAGAAAAACAACTTTGCTTTCGATCAGAGAGAATTCTGTCTTTAGA
>JBCDAP010000400.1:0-2759 GCA_039185335.1 Planctomycetota bacterium
CCGAGTCGTCCGCCCATCGTCATCCGTCGCGCGCACAAAAACACGCACGGCGTACGGCATCCCGTCTCGATCAGAATCCCACGAAAGCACCCACTCGGCACCGTCGAAGACCTCCACCTCGAACTCCACAACGCCCTCAACAACCACACGCGCGATCCCGCCGCCATCAGGCACATCGTCAAGCACAGGGTCCATGCGCTGCCAAAGATGGAACGACTCACGCTCGGAGTCTTCTTCTTCCCCGAATGATCCGATCACCTCCTCAAGGCGATAGTGAATCTCGTAGGTGCCGCCCTCTCCTGCATCAAGACGACCGGGCTCGCCCGGCCGAGCTTCGCGAAGCGTGCGAGCCGCAAACAAAAGCTCATCGCTCTCGGTGCCCGCCTCGTCTGCATCAATGACGCGAAGCAGCATGTTGACCGGTTCCGGATCACGAACCAGCCCCTGCAGATCGCGTGCGATCATCTCGGCCGCGAGCACAGCCCGCTGGAAGGCTTGCTCGCGCGCTTCGCTCGATTGACGCGCGCGGAGTGATCCCGAAAGCGCGGAGGTCGTCGCGGCACCGAGCATCGCGATCAAAACCACCGACACAACCAACTCGATGAGCGTAAAAGCTCTGGTCTTTGCTGAGCGGATCATTGCGGCAACCTCTCGATCGTTTGATCGGGTTGACGCTCGGGATCGGTCTCTTCGCCGCGCCGAACCGCGACCGTGGTTTCGATAAGCAGCGACCTTTCGCGCGAACGCGAAACCTCCCAGAACACCTCCGCCTCCACGGCAAACAGCTCTTCGCCATCCGGCACGATCCGGACCTCGTAGCGATACTCCTCAAACGGCTCCTCAAAGTCACCCGCGAGACCAACCGAAGATGGGTACGTCTCAGGTCCAAGCGCGACCACCAGTTGAAGCTGCTCATCGGCAAGCATCGCGGCATGCGCCAGGCGCTCAGCGCGTGTCTGTGTTGATACCGCACCACCAGTGAGACCGATGATCGCCACGAGCGCCACGGCAAGCAAGGTGCCGCCTACGACCGCATCAACCAGAGCAAAGGCGCGCGATGAGCCAGCAAAGCTTTTCCCCCGAGATGACACGCAGCCGTCGTCATGGTTTGGTTGGGCTACCACGCCTGGTCTCCGATCCCCTCGGCATCGAGATCAATAACCCGATCGCGTTCATCCAAACGATCCTCATCGGGTGAACGAACACGAGCGGTAGACTCCCCAGGGATCAACTCGACAACCCACCTCGTTTGTTCTTCTCCTTCTGGAGCGAGCTCGATCTCGACATCCTGACGCGACTGGCCGGCGACAAACGCGATCCGCCAGTCGTCTTCATCCTGCTCGATCCCTTCGATGATCACCGCAATGATGTCCAACCCTTCGATGGTCGCCGGGTTTGCAAGTCGCGCATCTTGCCATTCGCGTTCGGGAAGCACCTCCTCGGCATCAATCGAACGGAGCTCTTCGAAAGCGATCTCGCCCTCTTCCTCGTCCTTCTCATAGCGAAGCGAAACCGTGACGCCCGACACCTGGTGGCGAAAAGCCGCCTCGCTCATCAAGTTCGCAATGGCGCGCACGCGCTCGCGTTGCTCTCTCGACTCATTGCCAGCAAGCCGAGGAACAGCAAGCCCCGCGATCACTCCGAGCAGCACCACGACAACAATCACTTCGATGAGCGAGAACGCCGAGGGCATACCAAGATGTTGCGACCGCTTTGGCATGTTTAGAGAGTCAGGGTTTCACGATGTCCCCATCTTCACCCTCGCCACCGGGCTGCCCGTCAGCCCCGTAGGAAACGATGTCAAAGTCGAAATTCTCCTGACCGGGGATGACCAGAACGAACTTGTTTCCCCACGGATCGAGAAGCTGATCGGCATTATCCAAGTACGGCTCATAGTCCGCCTCTTCGATATCGGCTGGACGCTCGAAGAGAATGTCGATCGTCGCGCCGTCTTCGGGCTTCCCGTGATCCGCGAAGTACAGCTTCATTGCAGTCGCGAGCGACGACGCGTTCGACTCCGCAACCGCCGTTCGGCTCTGCCCCACTCGGCTCAGAAGGCGAGGAGCAACGACAGCTGCGATGACGCCGATGATCACAATAATCACGATTGCTTCGATCAGAGTGAAACCACGGCGGTTGCGTTGACGGGTGTTAGTCTTGGTGGGCATTCGGATCTCCTGGCTCTTCCTTCGTAAGTGAATTGATTCGATTTAGACACCGACGCTCTCTTGGAGTTGAAGCAACGGCAGCAGCACCGCGAGCAGAACCACGCCAACAATGCATGCCATGAAGACAATCAGCAGCGGTTGGAGCACAGCGGTAAACAACTTGATCGCGCTCTCGACACGGATCTCCATGGCATGAGCGCTGCGCATGAGCATCGTATCCAGCTCCCCCGTACGCTCGCCCACGCCAACAACCTGCACCAGCAACGGCGGAAAGACACCCGCACGCTGCATCGGTTGCGCAATCGTCGCGCCTTCGCCCACATCTTCGATGACGGTCGAGACGGCCTGCTCGATCGCTTTGTTCCCCAAAACAGCACGCGTGATCCGGAGCGCACCGAGAACGGGGAGACCGGCAGCGGTCAGCGTCCCCAACGTCCGTGTGAAGCGAGCGACGGAAACATCGCGAAGCAAAGCGCCGAGCACCGGGATCTTGAGCGCGAACCGATCGATCCGCAAGCGCGAAGACGGGTTTTCGCGAAGCCTTTTCCAACCATAAAGACCTCCCGCTCCAGCGATCAGCACCGCCCACCA
>JBCDAP010000401.1:0-2739 GCA_039185335.1 Planctomycetota bacterium
CGACAAACGGCTGCAACGCCTTCGCCTTCGGGAGCGTGGTCGTGATCTGACCATGCTCGAAGAGGCTCGCGGCCATGTTGCGAAGCATCGCGGTGCGGTGCGAGCTTGTGCGTCCGAGTTTGTAGCCTGCCATGCGGTGGCGCATCGTTCAACTCCCGAGGGCGGAGGTCATTCGGGCGGGCGTCACATCCCGCCACTTGGTTCTCAATCGGCGCCGCCGCGTCTCCGCTCCCGGCGCCGGTAATTCGCGATCAAGACGCCATCAAGCGCCCTGCAACTGGTAGCCCTCGGGCAATTCCATGCCGAGGTCCAGGTCGAGGTCCTGGAGCTTCCGCTTGACCTCGCGGAGGCTCGTGCGACCGAAGCTTCGGAGCTTGAGAAGATCCTGCTCGCTCTGCTGGACGAGCTGCGCCACCGACTCGATCCGTGCCGACTCGAGACAATTTGAAGCGCGGACCGAGAGATCCAGCTCGCTGACATTCATGTTCAGCTTGCGGATCAGTTCCTCGTCCACGCCCGCAGCCGCGGCCGCTTCCTGGCTTACGCGCTCTTCGCCGAGCTCGGCAAGCTGCACGAACGGGTTCAGGTGCTTGCGGAAGATCTTCGCCGCTTCGACAAGCGCCATCTCGGGGTTGGTCGTGCCGTCGGTCCAAACCTCAAGTGTCAGCTTGTCGTAGTCGGTCTTCTGACCAACACGGGTCTCCTCGATCTTGTAGCGAACACGCTGGACCGGGGAGTACAGGGCATCAACCGGGATGATCCCGATCTCCTGCTCATCGTTGTTGTCGTACTGCTCTGAAGCGGGAACGTAGCCACGCCCCTTGCCAACCGTCAGGTCCATCTCGAAATCGATGGCGTCGGTTAACGTGCAGAGAACCAGATCGCGGTTATGAATGGTGATCGCCGTGTCAGCCTCAATCAGGTCCGCGGTCACCTCACCGGGGCCCGCGGCAGCCAAGCGCATGGTCTTGGGCTCGTCACCCTCCAGCGAAACGATGATGTTCTTAACGTTGAGAATGATGTCCGTGACATCCTCTTTCACACCGGGAATGGTGGAAAATTCGTGCTCGGCACCGTGAATCTTCACCGAAGTAACCGCCGCACCTTCGAGGGACGAAAGCAGAACACGACGAAGGGAGTTCCCAACAGTCGTGCCAAAGCCGCGCTCGAAAGGCTCGATCACGAAGCGGCCGTACTCGGGGGTCATGAACTTAGTGATGGGCTGCACCGAAGAGGGCAACTCCAAACCACGCCAGCGAACTCTCATCAGACACCTACCTTGCATCCAGCAGAAGTCAGTCCAAAGACGGGAGCATCCTTCACCCCCGATCGGGACAATCTTCAACGACCGTGTTCACGGCAAGCAATCCGCTGCTGGACGAACGCTGCCTTCTGCCAAGGCCGACTCTATAAAAAACGCCTCGCGGAACTCTCGTTCAACGAGACACTTGGTCGATCAGGCGACGCGATCAGACGCGACGCTTCTTGCGAGGGCGGCAGCCGTTATGAGGAACAGCTGTGCGATCCTCGAGAGCGGTGACCCGCATCCCGCCGGAAACGAGACCGTTGATGGCGGACTCACGCCCAGCACCCGCACCGTTGATGCGGACTTCGATCTCGGAGACCCCCATACGCCGTGCCTTGTGGGCGCAGCTCTCGCCAGCCCTGGTAGCAGCGAAGGGCGTGCTCTTGCGCGAGCCCTTGAAGCCGATGGTCCCGGCAGAGTCCCAGCAAAGGGTCTCGCCTGCGGTATCGGTGATGGTCACGATCGTGTTGTTGAACGTCGCCTTGATGTGGGCGATGCCACGGGTCACGTTCTTGCGAATTTTCTTCTGCTTCTTGGCCATGTGTTGATGTCCTTAGAGCCGCCAGCGGGCGGAATGGTTTAGCCCTTGACGCCCTTCTTGCCGGCCACGGTCTTCTTGCGACCCTTGCGTGTGCGAGCATTGCAACGAGTGCGTTGACCACGTGTGGGAAGACCACGACGGTGACGCTCGCCGCGATACGCACGGATTTCGCGAAGGCGTTGGATATGCTGAGAAGTCTGACGACGGAGCGCACCTTCAACGATGTACTCAGCATCGATCAGATTGGAGATCGCAGCGACCTCGTTCTCTGTGAGTTCACCCGCCTTCTTGGTGGGATCTAGCGTGAGCTTCTCGATGATCTCATCGGCAAACTTCGGACCGATACCGTGGATGTAACGCAGCGAATAACGAAGCTGCTTTCGTTCGGGGATGTCGACGCCGACGATACGAGGCATGTGTGAGCTCCTGCTCGTTGCTTGGTTGCGTGATCAGCCCTGACGCTGCTTAAAACGAGGGTTCTTCTTGTTGATGACGAATACCTTGCCGCGACGGCGGACGATCTGGCAGTCAGCACTTCGACGCTTGACGCTGGATTTGACTTTCATGCTGCAACCTTCCGCTGCGGATCCAAAGAGAGGTGATTCGATCAAGATTTACTTCGCCCAAACTCGGATGACTGCAGGTCGTTGAGGAGCACTTTGAAACTCGACACGACAACTACAGCACCTCGGGCTTCCACCGGGCGAGCCGAACAGTGTAGCAGGTTTCTTGAGTGGCTGTCATCTCCCGAGCATGAGAAAATCAGCAAAATTCCCGAAATCAGAGACCGCCGGACGCCTGAGACTGCGCCAAAAACCACAAAATCGATGAGGTCAGTGACGGTAGGTGATCCGAGCCTTGGTCAGGTCGTAGGGCGACATCTCCACCGTGA
>JBCDAP010000402.1:0-2721 GCA_039185335.1 Planctomycetota bacterium
CCGCGAACATCTGGATCATGTACGTCGAGCCTTACCGCTTCGGCTTGAGCTATCCGGACCCGCTCCACCCAACGGGGGAGGACACCTTTATTGCTGTCGGCGAGTTGCGTCCGGCCAATGAAGCCGGGAACGAAGGCGTAACTTTCATCGAGGCAACCGCCGAAGATCTGGACTTCTCAGAATTCAATATCGGGACGATCGAGTTTGATGCGAGCACGTTGGCCGGCTCGGGTCTTGAAACGGTTCCTGTTACCGAAATCTCGCTCACGCTTGATGGAACCGAGTTCAAATCGACGAATCGGACTGAGATTATTGCCGGAGCAGACTTCCCTCCGTTTGGTCCGGGCGGTCGATCAAACCGCAACGAAGCCGCCAATCGCGTTGATCTCTCCGCAGACGGGTTCGATGGTACCGGATTAACCTTTGTTGACGGAATCCTGACATCGATCGATTTCGAAGCAGACGCGACTATTAATACAGGCGGCACCGCGTTCCCACCAAACTTTGGCTTTGAGGTAACGGGAACACTCACGTTCTCGGGAGCTTCCTTTGCCTTTGACATCGATGGAACGGACAGCGCCCTATTTGCTCAGAATGTTCGCATTGTTCTCAATCGAACGGGCACGATCGATGCGGTCGGAACGTTCTCGATTCTGGATGGTTGCCCCGCTGACTTCAACAACAGCGGAGCAGTTGATGCCGCCGATTTGATTGATTTCGTGGATGCAATGGCTATTCATGATGCAGATTTTAATCAGGACGGCATGACTGACTTCTTCGATCTTGCCGATTTCCTTGCCGCAGTCGAAGAGGGTTGCGATGGTCCATGATTCCCACCTTGGTGGGCCTTACCAGCGAACACCCTATGGGGTCGGGTTCACGCTCATCGAGCTGCTCGTGGTCGTCGCGATCATTGCCTTGCTCGTTGGGATCTTGCTCCCCGCGCTCAGCACAGCCCAAGAAACCGCTCGTTCTATTGCCTGCCTTTCGAACATGCGTCAATTCGGTATCGCTTTCCAGAGCTACACCGCTGATTACGACGATCGTTTACCACCACATGCATACTCCGATACGAACCTGATTGAGCCCGGAGGGCTTCCAGGAGCAAATCGATACTGGTGTGCTGCGTGGACCAGAGGCAACCCAAAGCAGGTGTTCGGCGAAGGGCATCTCGGTCCTTATCTTGACAGCGTGGAGCAAATCGGTGGGTGCCCGTCGTGGGATCCGCCTCAAGAGTTTCTTGATTTTCTCTATTCTGCTCCAACCTTTCTTCCTCAGTTGCCGGCGATTGATTACGCATACAACGGGCGGATGCTCGGCATCCCAAGCCCTCAAGAAGGCCCAGCCCGATGGATTGGTTTCAGGCTTTCGCAGCTCCGGAACATCTCTCAGACTATTCTGATCGCCGATTCAGCCATTACCGATAACGACTACCCGGGTGATCTCAGATTTACTCTTGAGTTCGAACTGCAACCTCCCGTTGCTGATACTTACTCAGAACGGGCAGGATCTTCTCCAGACTCTTCCGGCGGAACCGTCCACGGCAGGCATCGCGCAAATGCCAACGCACTTTGGGCGGATGGGCACGTCGACTCGAGGCTTGTCCGTCTCGAAGAGTCCAACGACCAAGACAAACGCCTTCTTATCGGAGACATCTTCGAAGGCCCCGAAGCCAACAACGACTTTTGGGACGGCGGAATACCTTGAAAGAGTCTTCAGCCAGGTTTTTGAATTGCTGCTTGTGTAACAGATCACTGAAAATGCCGCGAGATCATTCGATGCTGGGATAGCTTGTTACCAAATAGTCTCGCGCGTGCTCACACTTTGCACAATGATGAAAGAGCGAACGCGCAAGTCGCCTTCTTACCGCTGTGCTGTACTGCAAACAAACTCAGTCATCTCAGACAAGAGTCCTTTGATTCAGAATCATCAAAAAAGGGCCAAAGCAAAGATATGCCTTGACCCTTAAAGGGGTTTGCCTGAATGAATCTACTGAAGAACTAGTTCCGTCGCTTCGGACGCCCGATACCTGCGATAGCACCGAAGGCAAGTGCGGCAATTGACCCTGGTGATGGAATTGGCTGACCGATCACGATCGCCTCGTCTGGTGTGAGTGTGTACGAATAATCCAGAAGGGTAATCTCCGTATCGTCACGCGAGATGCTCCCGTCCGGGCCATCAACCTGGTTGATCTGTACAGCGATCCAGCCAGCCAGTTTCTGAGTGCCGAGAAGGCCATCAGACCTGACTCCGTCAGGGCTAAAGGTAAAACCGAGATATCGGATCTCGCCATCGGCAGCACCATCACCCATCAAGCCTCGGTCAAAGTCGTTCGCTGAGTTGGAATTGGGACTGTCCTTGTCGGTATAAAGCTCCGTGGGAAGATAGGAGCCCGTTCCAATCGGATCAAAGATGTCGCCAGCCACGAAGTGGGATTCGCGACCCGTTCCACCACCCCCGTTCGTATAAAAAGCAAAGTCTGGATCATCCTGTGCGCCCGGATCAGTCGTTGAACCGCTGGAGAGAGAACTCGTGGGGTCGTTACCGTTGTTGTTGGCATCGAAGCTGCCAAGAAGCCACCTGCTGACAGCGGGGAAACTTCCAGATTGTGGATCGTCTTGAAAGCGGAAGACGAGATCCTGGCTCGAGGCGTTGCCCGCGATGTCCAGCACCTGCTCGGAAGGAGTTGTTGAGAAGCCAAGAGTGGCATCGAACCGTCCA
>JBCDAP010000403.1:0-2719 GCA_039185335.1 Planctomycetota bacterium
CATCGCCAGTGTGACAACCAATCCCGGCCCGCGTTCGTCAAATGCTCCCTCCAGCTTTATCGATCTTGGTGCTGTCGCGGTCACCGGCGAGCAGTTCTCGATCAACACCTTCGGTTCTTTCTTGGATACGGAGATCGCGGTGTATGCGGCTGATGGGACATTCATCAGCACTAATGACGATGTAGAACCAGGGGTCGATACGACTTCCGAGGTCATCTTCGGTGGTGAGGAACTTACCTTTGACGCGAACGGCGTTCCCGTCTTCCAAAGCTTCGGCGAAGGCGAGTACTTTGTTGCGGTTGGCGAGTTTGATTCGATCTTTGGTGACGACTTTGGCGTTTCGGGCGATACTGATCCCGGAGTGACCTTGCCGTTTAACATCAGTGTGAATGGTACTGAAGCAACCGGTGATATCGACGGCGATTTCGATGGTATCACTTGGGTCCGCTTTGAGATCATACCGACGCCCGGTTCGGCAACTCTTCTGGCGTTCGCTGGAATCGCGGCAACCCGTCGTCGTCGAGCATAATCAACTGCTCTTCAAACAAATCATCATCTCTCGAAGGGGCGCTCAACGGATTCCGTTGTGAGCCCCTTTGTCATTTCAAGGGGAGCCGAGATAGAAAAAGCCTCCCCAAAGGGGAGGCTTTGAAATGAGATCGTGCGAGGAGAGACGCGGGAGATCAGGTAGATTCCGCGCCTGTTTCTGCGGCCTCCACGGTCGAAGATTCCTCTTCGCTCGTGTCGCTTTTCTTACGGAGATTCTTCCTGGCTTCTTCGACCTCGGCCGAGTACTCCGCCTCGAAAGCGAGTTCATTGAGTTGCTCGTCGTCGTCTTCTGGGAGCGGGATGGTCCCGGCGTAGTTGACCGTGATCTTGTTCATCCCTTCGAACTCGCCCGAGAGCAGACGCTCGGAGAGCGGGTCTTCGACGTAGCTCGAGATCGCCCGGCGGAGCGGTCTGGCACCGAAGTCGGGGTTGTAACCCTTCTCGATGAGGAAGTCCTTGGCGTTCTGCGAGAAGTCGAGCTGCCAGCCCTGCTCGAAGAGACGGGTTCGGAGTTTCTCGGTCTCGTAGTCGACGATGATGTCCAGGTCCTTCTTGATGAGCGGACGGAAGACGATGGTGTCGTCGAGACGGTTGATGAACTCGGGGCGGAAGAAGCGTTCGATTTCTTTCATCAAGATGTTCTTGATGTTCTTGAAATCGTCTTCGGTCTCGTTGCGGCCCTCTCGGGTGGAGAAGCCGAAGCCGCCGCCGCCCTTGATGAGATCCGCACCGATGTTCGAGGTCATGATCAGCACGCAGTTGCGGAAGTCGACCGAGCGGCCGAAGGAGTCGACGAGGCGACCCTCTTCCATGATCTGCAGGAGCATGTTGAAGACGTCCGGGTGGGCCTTCTCGACTTCGTCAAGCAGGATGACGGAGTAGGGGCGCCGGCGGACCTTCTCGGTGAGCTGGCCGCCCTCTTCGTAGCCGACGTAGCCGGGAGGGGCGCCGACGAGGCGGGAGACGTTGTGCTTCTCCATGGAATCGGACATGTCGAGCGCGATGAGCGCTTCGTCATCGCCGAACATGAACTCGGCGAGTGCCTTCGAGAGTAGGGTCTTGCCGACGCCGGACGGGCCGACGAACAGGAAGCTGCCCATCGGACGGCGTGGGTCCTTCAAACCAGCACGGGCACGACGGATAGCTTTCGAGACGCTCTTGATGGCTTCGTCCTGAGACACGACCGCCTTGTGCAGTTCGTCCTCGAGTTGCAAGAGACGCTGGGCCTCTTCTTTCTCGAGACGGGTCAGAGGCACGCCGGTCATCTTGGAAACGACCTCGGCGATCACATCCTCGTCGACCGTGCCCTGCGCTTCCTTCGACTTCTCGCGCCATTCTTGCTGTGTGTTTTCCTTTTCCTTCCGCAGCTTCTCGGCGCGATCGCGCAACTCGGCGGCGAGCTCATAGTCCGCGCTCTTGACCGCCTCGTCCTTCTCGACCGATAAACGCTCGATCTCGGCCTCAAGATCTGCGAGGTTCGGTGGCTTAGTCATGGTTTTCAGGCGCACACGGGCGCCCGCTTCGTCGATCACGTCGATCGACTTGTCAGGCTGCACACGCCCGGTGATGTAGCGACCCGATAGCTCGACGGCCGCCTCGATCGCCTCATCAGTGAATTGCACGCGGTGATGCTGCTCGTACTTCTCGCGCAGACCCTTGAGAATGAGCACCGCCTGCTCGTTGGATGGCGGATCGACGGTGATCGCTTGGAAGCGGCGGGCAAGCGCGGCGTCCTTCTCGATGTATTTGCGGTACTCATCGAACGTCGTGGCACCGATGCACTGGATTTCACCACGCGAGAGCGCGGGTTTCAGCACGTTGGAGGCGTCGATTGCGCCTTCGGCGCCGCCGGCACCGACAAGGGTGTGCAACTCGTCGATGAAGAGGATCAGGTTCTGAGCCCGCTTCACTTCGTTCATCACCGCTTTGATTCGTTCTTCGAACTGGCCTCTGTACTTTGTGCCCGCGACCATCATCGCGAGATCGAGGACGACCAGGCGGCGGTCATGCAGAAGATCGGGAACCTCTTGGTTAATGATCGCCTGAGCGAGTCCTTCGACGATGGCGGTCTTGCCGACGCCTGCTTCGCCTAGCAGCACCGGGTTGTTCTTGGTGCGACGGCAAAGCACCTGAATGACACGCTCAATCTCTCGCTCGCGTCCGATGACCG
>JBCDAP010000404.1:0-2716 GCA_039185335.1 Planctomycetota bacterium
CACCGTGGTCGACGAGCTCCCAGAGTGTTTCTTCGTTTTCTGTCGCCGGCCCGATGGTCGCGAGTATTTTGGTGAGCGGGATGGGAAGAGAGGCGTGATGACCCTCGGGGAAGTTGGCGGGGCCGTGACCGGTGGTCGGAGTGGGAAGCGCCATGGAATGAGGACCTCTTCGGCGGGATGGCCCGCGGTTGATGCGAGTGTTCGACAATCGAGATGGTATGCATTGCCGCCTCCTGCCGCATGTACGCTCAAGAGGAGGCTTGGATCGATCATCGAGAGAGAATCGCTTCTTCCGCGAGACGCTGGATTTGCGTGTAACGATCGCGGAAGAACGATGTCGTAACGATCTGGAGGCGAGATCGTTCGGTCTCGGAGAGGGCACGCCAGATGTGGTCACGGACGCCGAAGCGCGAGGCGGCATCGAGGAGCGGCTCGGGCGTGCCCTCGTTCGGAAGGACCACGACAGCGGATGCCATGTTCTGGGGGTCCATGGCGTTGGGATCCTCTGACAGATCGGTGATCCATCGAGACTCGGTGATTTGAAATGCATAGGCGACAGCACGTGCATCATCGGTGGTGTGTCCAACCAGCCTTGTCACTTCGCCTGTGTTGGCATCGACGTGGATCGAGGCGATCCGGGAGGTGAGACGGACGGGCACTTGGTCGCCGGGTGCAATCGTGGTTGGGCGTTCATCGGCGGGTGTTCTGCTCCGGCGGAATGTCTCACCGCTCATCTCGACGAGAAGGGAGACAGAACCGAGAGCTGGGTCATCGAGAACGAGCTCGTAGATCGGCCAATCGAAGAAGAGTGATTCGAGGAACTGGAGGGTACCGTCTTCCGTGCCGCTCTCTTTGGCTTGTTGGATCGCCTTCCAAGCGGCCTGTTGTTCGTCATGGATCGCGATCGAGGCGGCGTGCATCATCGGCTCGATGGAGGAACGCCATCCTCGATAGCTCGCGTCCGAAGCCGTTGTGAATGGATCGATGTCCTTATCAACGAAATGCTCGCGATACTGGGTGTACATCGTGCGCACGACGGGCATACGTCGGAGTTCGTGCTGGCGTGGGCCGAGGATCGGAGCGGAGTTGGTGCCGGCTTTGGCGCCCGCTTCGAATTGCCAGAGGGCCTGTCCTTGCTCGGTGAGGACAAACTCGATGAATCGCTTGGCGATCTCGGGGTTTGGGCCGCCGCGGAGCATGCAGATGGGGTCCGGGTCGACAAAGGTGGTGCCGGGCGGATCGATGTATCCGACGCGAGAGTCGTTGATGTCTTCTCCTTGGCGTCGGACGGCTTGAGACTGGAATCTGCCGAAGAAGTCGATCGCGACACCCACACCCGCCTCGCCCTGGCTGACCTCGACTGGGATTTTGGTGGAAGCGTGCGCGAATGAGCGGGCGTTGGCGGACATGGCTCTGAGGATCCGCCACCCTTCTTCGAAGCCGAAGTTGTTGAGGATGGCATCGTAGGTGGTGGTGACTGATCCCGAATGGCTTGGGTCTGCGAGGGAGACCCAGCCGGCGAGACGCGGGTCGGCGAGGTCGTGCCAATTGGTGGGCTCTTTGACTCCAAGTTCTCTGAGCACATCCCGATTGAAGACGATCCCGAAGCCGGAGAGGGCGCTGCCGAACCAATGGTGTTCATCGTCGTAGATCGCGGCAGCGCCGATGAGGTTTTTGCCGAAGATCGTGTCGAGCCATTCTTGGTCAACATCGATGGGCTGGCTGATGGTCATGAAGACTGGCTCGCTCGCAGAAGCGGTACGGACCGTGATTCCTTCGCCTTTGAGCTGCACATCGAACGGGTAGCTGCCTCCGCCGAACATCAGGTCGTAAGGCATCGGGTCGTTTGTTGATGCGAGCGTGCCGTCGGGTTTGAGCTTGCCGGTCTTGATGGCGGCCCCGTAGATCGAGCGGAGCTGACGAACGATGCTTGATGTGCCTCCTGGGGTGTGCCAGGTGATCTCGGCGGGTGTGGCGTGGTTGGTTTCGTGCCAGTCGGAGAAGGCCTGGGCGAACTCCGTCCGGATCTGGTCGTTGTGGGGGGTGATGATGTCGAGGCGGACGGCGTTCGGATCGGCTCCCGGCTGGTCGGGTTGGAGCGCGAACGGCACCCCGAGCACGATGAGCAATGCAAGAAAGATCACAATCTTGGAGACCGATCCGTTCATGACAACAAGGTACGCTGGTGTGGCCTTTCCCGCGCACCCACAAGGAGGTTCCCGTGTCCGAACATCCCGTCACCATCATCACCGGCGGCAGCTCAGGGATCGGGTTTGCGACCGCCCAGAGGCTTGTTGCGGAACAACACCGCGTTCTGCTTGTTGGGCGTTCGAAGGAGCGTCTCGAGGGTGCTCGGGACCGCCTGCTGGCGAATTCGCCCAACGCCGAGATCGAACTGCACACCTGCGACATGGGAGACGCGGTTCAAGCGTCGAATGTGGTGGGGGTCGCGGTCGATCGTTTCGATCGTCTGGATCACTTGTTCAACAACGCTGGAGTCGCGCCGCTCGCTCCGATTCAGGACCATACGGACGGGATGATCCGTGAGACGCTGTATGTGAATGTGCTCGGGCCGGCGCTCGCGATCGCAGACGCGTGGAGGCAGTGGCAGTCCCAGCGTGATGCGGGTGATACTGGGCGGTACACGGTGATTAACACATCGAGCGTGGCGAGCATCGATCCGTATCCGGGTTTCTTTGCGTACGGAGCGAGCAAG
>JBCDAP010000405.1:0-2715 GCA_039185335.1 Planctomycetota bacterium
CGGCCGTTTGCGACCGACAGGGTCACGATCATCAGTTGGCGTGCTTTGGTTTGGATCGGACACGGGCGCCCCCAAGGCTCGATACAGCAGCAGATTGTTACACGGGTTGCAGGGCTTCGCTCGAAACGGCTTTGATGAAGGATACCTCGGGTGAGTTGTCGTCAGTGATTCCGTGATAGTCTCATATGCGTCTTTTGTCGCTCGCAAGTAGGAACTCGATCAATGATAAGTCGCTTCCTTCAACAGCTTGAACATCACTGGGTGATCTCAACGGGCCCTGCTGGGCTGATATTACTCATGGTGACTCCTGCACTGGCCGAATTGATTCCTGCATGGCTCGTCTGGGTTTGGATCCAATTGCCCATCTACATGCTGCACCAATGCGAGGAGCACTTGGGCGATCGATTCAGAGTCTGGGTCAACAACAAGCTTGGCGGCGGCAAAGAACTCCTCACGCGCCGTGACGTGGTCGTGATCAATTTGCCCGGTGTGTGGGGGGTCATCGCCGCATCGTTCCTGCTCGCGGTGCTTGCTGATCCAGGATTCGGGCTGATAGCAATCTATCTCACACTCGTGAACGCGGTCGTGCACCTCATCGCGGCTGTCCGCTTCTTCGCTCCCAATCCTGGCATCTGGACGGTAATTGCGTTGTTCACGCCTGCCAGTGTCGGAGGGCTCATTGCCTTCAATGACGCTGAAACCGGGACGCTCCTGATGCATGCGATCGGACTTGGCGTCGCGCTGTTCATCCATCTCGCCATCGTTGCGCGGGTAGTGTTCGCATTTAGAAGGTCAACCCGCTGAGAGCTCTACCATTTCGCTCCATCCGTACAACTTGTGACTTCGTTTGTTCATCGGAGCCAAAGGGTCACCGGATGGCGGTCCGGCGCATCTCCGTTCATGGTCGAATCCGTCGACGGTTGGAACAGCAACCAGACGAGATGGGGAAAGACACGACACTTCGAATCACCGAACATCTGCGCCGACAGCCAGAGGCATATGGACCCGACTCGGCTGCACTCCATTCGGGTCGAATCTGCACTACAAAGGAAGCTTCATCGCCCCGACACTGCAGTTCGCTACTCGGAAGTATCTCGCAAGTGCTTGTTTTATCAAGACTTTTCAAAACGGAGAGCCGATGTCGAACCAGCGACATTCAGCTTGGCAAGAGCCGAAACGCTGGATGTTGCGGCGCAGGCAAGGTGTAGAAGGCCACCAATATGAAACAAATCTTCGGTGATCGGCGCGCCACGACTAGCTCGCAATCCTTCGGCCTGCACTACAAAGTACGACTTGCCAAACTAGCGGAGAACAACCTCGAGCACCGTCGCGTCGTCGCTGAACTGATCCGTCACACCCATCCGACGGACCGAATCCATGATCGCCTCGACCGGTGTACCGGCGGTTTTCGCGGCATCCTCCACGAGCCTCTCGAATGCTTGGAACCCGAGTTGGCCGCCGCTGGGGAGCTTCACCTCGAACACGCCATCGGAGAAGAGATACAGACGATCGTTCTTTGAGAGCTGGGCGCGCACCGACACATACTGGGTGTCGTCGACGATCCCGATAGGCAGGTCGCTTTCATCGAGCCGGCGCCGTCCGGAGTCTCCGACGACGATCGCGGGATGGTGTCCGGCACAAGCGTATTTTACTTCTCTTGTGACTTCATTGAAGACGCCGAGCCATACCGTTGCGAAGCGATTCGCGTTGTCCTGCATACGGAACGCGGCATTCACCCGCGAAAGTAGCGGCCCCGGGTCTTCGGCGAGGTCCGGCTCCTGGAGTTGATCTCGGATCGCATGGCTTATCGAAACGGCGAGCAACGACGCCGCAATGCCGTGCCCGGTGACATCAAGCAGGAACACCGCGACACGGTCATTCCCGAGCGCGACGCTCCCGATGAAGTCCCCGCCGAGTTCGGAAGATGGGACGAAGCTCGATGTGATCCTTAAGCGGGGGCGATCAACATCGTCAGGAAGGAGTGACTCGACGTACTCCGCTGCGCTGCGTAGCTCGCCATCGAGACGGCGTTGCGAGTGGAGGAGTGCGTCCTTGACATCAAGCAGCTCGCGCTGTGTCTCGATCAGGTCCGCCATACACAACTCGTCTTCGGCGATGCCGGCGAGTTCTTGGAATACATCTCTGTCGAGCGAGGACGCAGATCGAGACTCCGTGTCTGCAAGGCAGAGCGTGCCGATGTTCCTCCCGCCCGGGCCGCGCAGCGGATGACCGGCGTAGAAACGGATGCCTGGGGGCTGGGTGACCAGTGGGTTGTCGTGGAAGCGTTCGTCCTTCCTGGTGTCGGAGATAATGAGCGGTTCATCCTGAAGGATGGTGTATCCGCAGAACGAGATACTCCGCTCGGTCGAGGTCGCCGAGAGTCCGCAAGAGGACTTGAACCACTGCCGGTCGGCGTCGAGCAGTGCGATGTAGGCGATCGGGACGTCGAAGAGCCGTGATGCAAAGCGAGTGATCCGATCGAACCGCTCCTCGGGCTCCGTGTCAAGGAGTCGGAGCGATCGGAGCTCTTCGAGCCTTGCCGCTTCGTCTACGGGCTTGGGAGGTGCGATCATGCGAATCCTCGAACACGACGTCGCTCAGAACATGCCGTTGTTGTGAACCATTTCCGCGGGGATCTCCTGCAGCACGTCCCAGTGCTCGACGATCTTGCCATCCTCGACTCGGAACAGATCGTAGAACGCATAGGGCTTACCG
>JBCDAP010000406.1:0-2712 GCA_039185335.1 Planctomycetota bacterium
GTCGAGAGATCGCCGAGTGCTTCCGAGCGGTATAGGAAAACACGCCCCATGCGCCAACTCCCTTTTCAATATGCCTTTCGGAACCTTGGACGAAGCCGCGTGCGCCTCACCGCTTCCTTGGTCGGCTCGTCACTTGTTGTGATTCTCATCCTAGCATCCGGCGGCTTCGTCAGAGGCATGCAACTCACACTATCTCAGAGTGTGAGCATCCACGAAAACGTCATGATCCTCGGTACAGGATCCGAGGAAGGAGTTGAGCGATCACAGATTGATGCCTCGATCGAAGGGATAGCCGCTGCATCCATCCGTGGACTCAAAGAGCGCGCAGGTGTGATCTACGCCTCACCCGAGATCCATGCGGCTCTTCCTGTTCGTGAAAGCCTTGATTCCACAACAGACCTCAATGCGGTCATGCGAGGCGTACGCCCTGTCGCACTGCTTGTCCACCCAACAGTCGAAATCACAGAGGGACGCCCACCACGCCAGGGGCAAGATGAACTGATGGTTGGTGAGCTTGCCGCCACACGTTTAGGAATTCCGCATGAACGCCTCGCGATCGACAACACGCTTTACTTTGACGATCGCGAGTGGACCATCGTAGGTCATTTCAGCGCACCCAATACCGTTATGAATGCAGAGATCTGGCTGCCACTCACTGATCTACAAATCGCCACGAACCGTGAATCTTCCCTCTCTTGCGTGATCGTCACACTCGAGTCTGCCCAGTTCGCCAGTGTTGACATGTTTTCGAAAAGCCGACTCGACCTAGAAATCAGTGCGATCCGCGAGCAAGATTATTACGCATCGATTGCAGAATTTTATGCACCCATCCGCATCATGATCATCGTCACAGCAATCCTGATCGCATCTGGAGGAATCCTCGGCGGCCTAAACACCATGTATGCGGCATTCGCAGCTCGAGTCCGAGAGATCGGCATGCTGCAATCCCTCGGATTCACCCGTGCTGCAATCGTCTCCAATCTTGCTGAAGAATCAGTTTTCTCCGCTGCATGCGGAGCGATCATTGGCTCACTGATCGCCCTCCTACTTCTTGACGGGCTCGCCGTTCGGTTCTCTATGGGAGCATTCGCACTCACCATGGATGCGCCAATCGTCCTTGTCGGCATTCTTGGAGGCTTGGCTGTAGGCATCGCTGGCGCCATCCCACCCACTGTTCGTTGTCTCCGACTGCCCATCACGCAAGCACTCAAGTCACATTAACCCGTTCACTTTGCACTGGAGTTTCATATGTCACGCTCTATCGTTCTCGTGTTTTCTCTCTCAGCACTCGCCTACGCCTCTTGCGGCGATGCCAGCAGCTCACCGAGCACCACAAACAACTCACGCCCAGTTTGGCTTCTTGCTTCAGAGCCCGCAGATGCACAAGACATCCTTCAAGCAAAGTCCGACGCCCAAGAAGGTGAGACCATTACCCTTCGTGGCATCATCGGCGGAACAATCAAACCACTCTCTTCCGAGAGCCCCAGTTTCCGTATCGTCGACACCAATCTATTCAACAAATGCACCGAATCCGGAGACGATCACTGCAAGACTCCATGGGACTATTGCTGCGCTCTTCCCGAAGATCTGGTTTTGAATAGTGCCACTGTTGTCTTAGTCGACGACCAAGGCTTACCACTTGCCACTGATCCAACCACCCTGCTGCAACCACTCGACCTCGTCACTCTTGTCGGCACCGTTGCTTACCGCCCCAATTCGGATATCCTGACTGTGAATGCTTCAGGCGTCTATCGAGCAGAACGATAAACTTGCGCCCGCAATAGCTACAGATCACTCTTGCCAAATTGGATCGAGGCACTGAAAACGACATGAACATTTTCACAGCAAACCGAAAACGCTAAGACTGCTGCCCTCTCGAGAAAATCATGCTGAGCTGCGTCCCAATAAGCGGATACTCAACTCTCCAGCGGTATGCTCTGAACTTTGAGCGCTCCCAATCCATCTTTTCGCAAATGTGATCGATGGTTTCTACATAGCGAGCGATCTCAGAAATCCGGAGCTGATCCACGTCATTACCCAACGCCTGAACACTCCCCACCATCTCAAGATGATCGATCTCACGATCTTCATCCAAAGGATCGGCATTCCCTCTTGCAGCAGTGTCAAATACCTGAAGTTCTGGATCGATTTCTGGCCAAAGTTCTTCATGGACAAGAACATCAAACACAATTGTTCGGATCGGGATGTTGATACCAGCGTTCGCAGTAATCCGTTGAATAGCAGGGGTACTCTTCGTTCTACGAATCATCCGCCTTGCATCAGCAAAGAACACATCAACAAGCGATCCTACACCAACATCATCACCTACCAAGTCAAATCGGATCATTTCACCGCGACTGTGATAATCGAACACCGGAGTTGGCCGGGAGGAAAACTCTTCGAGAATGGGAATCTGGTTCGCTTTAATCACTTTCCCATCTAAAGTCATATTTGGTGACGTCTCGATGCTTGCCTTGTTGTCTCCAGCAATCGTTTCACTTCGGACAAAGGAAATCGGAGTGCCCGGCCGAATCCTCTTCATACGGACAAGGCCGATCATCGACACCACATCGAAGCAGTCTGGGCTCTGGAGAGATGGGTGCAGCATACGCAAACCAGAAAACACATCCGCAGTCTGCCCCCGGAGATTACTCATCGCACGGTAAGCCGTCTGCCGGTTGACAAGTTCGAATTCTTCTCGAGCTTCCGGAA
>JBCDAP010000407.1:0-2709 GCA_039185335.1 Planctomycetota bacterium
CAGCCAACGAAGCATTGGTCATCGAAGAAGGAGTCCACGCTATTGAGGTGCGTGGTGGCGAAATTGTGCGCACCGAACTTGGTTCACCCGTCATCGCAGCGAATTGGGAGCGCTTTGAGTACATGCCTGATCGCGACCTCGCTCGCCCAAGAACAGTCCATTTAGTCGGAGACTTTAATGGGTGGGCCGGCCCTCCATCTGACCAGGCTATCGAGTTGGTACCTCGGATCGATGGAACTTTCTCGGCTCTCCTCGATCTTCCCGCGGGCACGTATCACTACGCCTATCTGCTTGATGGCCAGCGTCAGGTGCAAAGTCTGTTGGGCTCAACGGTCATCGTTGGCCCAACTGCTGCGGAGCTTGGCGGCGCTATCGCCGACGGTATCAATGAGAGGGGCGTGCGTCATGAACCTTCGCTCGCCTCGGACTTCACTCCGATTTCGCGGGATATTGCCTTGTTCGACATCGCGATAGCGACGTTGGCCGATGATGCCGAGGCGGTTGTGCTTGAGATCGAATCGGGGGCTGCCGCAGTTCATGAGACCATGATCTCGTATCCACTCACCAAGATCGAAACATCAGAAGGGTTTGATCGATGGGGGATGCGGGTCCGTCACGATGCGCCGTTCTTGCGATACCGTTTTGTGTTGCGTGATGGTGAATCGCTCTACCGAACCCCGATGTACACAGCAGAAGTTGAACCTGGCTTGCACCTGCCGGCGTGGGCAATGGGAGCGGTCTACTACCAGATCTTCACAGAGCGTTTCCGCAATGGCGAACCGCTGAACGATCCGCACGGCCCGGGTGTCACGCCGATGGAGTGGACGAGCGATTGGTATGCGAATGCTCCAGATGAAGAGCGCCGTTGGCGTCCTCGTGCCGGGCTTGGCCTGAATGATCCATTGGATCAACGCCAAGGTGGTGATTTGTTCCATTGGATCTGGGACCGCCGGTATGGCGGGGATCTGCAGGGCGTCATGGAGAAGCTCGATCACATTCAATCGCTTGGAGTTACCGCGATTTACTTCAATCCGGTCTTCGAAGGCGATTCGATGCACAAGTATGACGCGACGGCGTTCCACCACATCGATGACAACTTCGGCGAGCCTGGGCGCGTTGGGACCTCTTTCGAGTACCCCCAAGGTGAGGACCCCGCCGATCCTGAAACATGGGGATGGACTGATGCCGATCGTTTCTTCATCGATGAATTCCTACCAGCTTGCAAGGAACGCGGCATCCGCGTGGTGATCGACGGTGTATTCAATCACACCGGTCGTTCCTTCTGGGCGTGGCAGAGCATCATCGAGCGTGGCGCTGATTCGCCCTACGCCGATTGGTTTTACGCAGACTATGCGCCGGATGGCTCACTGGAATCTTGGCAGGCTTGGGATGGCCCGAATGGTTGGCTGCCTAAGTTCAAGCAGCAGCCCAATGGCGATCTTGTCGAGCCGGTGAAGCGGCATCTCTTCGCTGCAACCAAACGGTGGATGGACCCAAATGGGGATGGGGATCCTTCTGATGGGATTGACGGATGGCGCCTGGATGTGCCGCTCGATGTTGGGCTGCCCTTCTGGGAGGATTGGCGCGGTGCTGTGAAATCGATCAACCGTGATGCGATAATCATTGCTGAGATCTGGTCCGACCACGAAGCCGATCCGGTGCTGACCGGCGAGCACTTCGATACGCAGATGCACTATCCGTTTGCGATGCCTGTGCTGGATTGGTTGGGTGTGCGCCCGGGAACCACAACAGAGAGTCTTCATCGCCGCCTTGCTGATGAAGCATTCGACAACTTCCCGCAAACCAATCTCATTCACCAGAACCTGTTTGCAAGCCATGACACAGATCGTTACGTGTCGATGCTGTTCAACCCTCACCGCGATTACGATCAAGAAAACCGTATCCAAGACAACGGGCCGAACTACAACGACACGAAGCCTGATGAGCGAACATATCGCCTCTCATTGCTTGGCGCGGCGATTCAGGCGACCTACCTCGGCGCCCCGATGATCTACTACGGCGATGAGTTCGGTATGTGGGGCGCGGATGATCCGACGAATCGCAAGCCTGTTCCGTGGGCGGATCAGGGCCCGATGAAAAACCCCGACGAGAACCGTATCGAGGACTGGCCGGCTGAGTACGCAAGACTCTTCCAATTACGACACGAAGATGTGCTTGGTGATGTCCTGAGATATGGCAATGTCCGCCCCATCGATGCGAAGTCCGATGATCTATTTGCAGTCGAGCGGATGCTCAATGGCAATCGTGCTCTCGTGGTCATCAACAAATCCGACCGCACCTCTCGTCTCGCAAAGCAGTATGTCCAGACCGTTGATCGTGACATCGCCCGCAAGCTCTCTGTACCTGGTCTTTCAGCTCGGGTGTTCTTGATCGAGTCGGCTGGCAGCGTTTCCGTGCACCTGGCGGACTGACGACCTGAGTCGCCAGATATCGGTCCTTGAGTGGGTTTGAGAAACAAAAAGTTCTATCTTGCGCTCTGTGAAAGAGAGTGTGAGTGAGGTTCCGCAAATCTTTGAACTGTTTTCAGTCCTGCAATCTGTTGAGAGGAAGCAGTTTGTTGAGCAATGGGCGGAATAGCCGGTCGTTCTGGTCGATGTTCTCACCTCGCATAGGAGCGACACAATGAATAACCGGCACGTTCAAGATCGGCGCATGGGAATGCGGTTAATTTCGATTCTCACAAGGACC
>JBCDAP010000408.1:0-2688 GCA_039185335.1 Planctomycetota bacterium
ATGGAGTAGACGTGCTCGATCTCCGCCTCTTTTCGGAGGAAGGCTGCGACTTGGAACGATCGCACGCCGCCGTGGCACATGGTCACGATCAGGGCTTCATCGGCAGCTTCTTCTATTTCAGAAATCCGTTGTGCCACTTCTCCCATGGGGATAGCGAGCACTTGCACATCGTCGGGGAGCTTCGCTGCGGTGAGCTCTTCGATCTCTCGTACATCGAGAACTACCACAGACTCACCACGCTGTAGCAGTGTGTGCACCTGCTTAGGCGTCAGTTCCCAATCCTGATCGTGTGCCCGTCCATCGGGTAGCGCGTACTCCGGTCCGTGCGGCAGCTCCATCTTCGCTCCTTACTCTGCGGATTGCTCATCGCCAAACACGGGCGAGAAGAGAACCGAGGGGATTCCGATGATCGCAAACCGGAAGAACTCTTCTCCGGGGTTGTCGTTTGTTTCGGGACGCCAGCCCGAGTTCGCCAGGGATCGTTGGTAACGATCCCTGGGCGGTTCATGATCGTCGAGAACCCAATAGGTCATCAGACCAGCAGGTAGCAAGACCACTTCCCAACCGGCTTGAGCGACAGCGCCAAAGAGTTCTGCTGCTTGTCCGGATTCATCGGCACTCAGCGTCAACGCAGAGATCCCGTTAGGGTGTTCGCCCCGTTGTCTCGCCGCGGCTCCTTCATCCCACAGGCCCGACCAGGTGTAAGTGGGGTGGTGGTGCACCTCGTCGACTGGGACAGTGAACGAACCGATTTCCCAGTTGGATCGGTCCATCCCGGTGAGGCTTACGCCATTCGCTTGGGACAACGCGGGGGATGACGACACCGCCGGAAGTTCTACATTCATCCGCCCGTCGACATCACCGATCGTTAATCGGTTGTTATCGATTTCGGTGCAACCGCCAGCGATCATGCCGCCCATGGCGACAACGCCAATGCTCATTTGGTACATCGTCTTCATACGCCTAGTGTCGGCTCTTGAGGCCCCGCTGGCAAGATCCTCATTCAGGCTTCGATTTCGCTGAGATACTGCCCGATCTCACCGATGGCTTTCTGATCTCCGGCTTGCTGGGCCCGCTCGAGGCCTTCCCGAAGTGTCTTGGCGACTCCGTCGGAATCGCCGGCGGCTTCGAGCGACCTGGCTTTGTGAAAGTACGCATAAAGATAATTCGCATCGAGTGCCAGGCAATCGTCGTAGGCTGTGACTGCCGCAGCGTGATCGCCGGCTTTGACGTGCTCTTGCGCGATCATGTACGGCACATCGGCGTCCGAGGGGTCCGCGGCTCGCAGCTTCTCGAGTTGTTCCATTCGTGACATGCCCAGACTGTAGTGCCAAAGGGCCGTTCAAGTCGCCATTTCTTCGGCAGGCTGGTGATGCGAAAGAAAAGCTTCCGCGTGCTCTTTCCCGAGGTACCGGTCAAGGATTCTCCGATCCACCTGCGTGAGGTCGACCAGCATCAACCCATCGACGACGTTCGAGAAGTCCGGGTCCACACTGAACGCCAATAGCTTCGCGTTGAGCTTCAGATACTGGCGGAGAAGCACCGGCATCGCCTTCCCGTCCGATTCCAGCTCCGAGATCAGTTGGTTGACCTCATCCAGATCCGAGACCACACGCGACAGCGGCGCTCGATTCATCGAACGCCTCGGCATGGGATACAACGGATTCCGCGGGCGAGACAGTTTCCCGAGCATCGGCAAGTACGTGTTGACTGTCAGGAATTTCACCAAAAGTTCGCGAGAGATCGACGAGTACTCCGCGCTGATCGACACCGGGCCGAACAGACGGCGGTACTGCGGGTTCGCGGCCACCACGCCTCCGATGCCACGCCAGAGCAGCATCAAGGGCGAATAGCTCTTCTGGTATTCCGTGCACACGAAAGAGCGACCAAGCTCGAGCGCCGGCCCGATCTGCGACAGAAGTCTCCGTCGATACTTGAACAAGCTGAACGTGTACAGGGCTTCCCGCCCGTGCTGCTCGACCAGCTTGTCCGACATACCCAGCCGGTATCCCCCGGCCACGCACCGCTGATCGTCATCCCAGAGCATGAGCTGCAAATAGTGCGGGTCGTACCGATCCGTATCGATCGAGAATCCGGATCCCTCACCGACTGTTCGGAAGGTCCTTTCTCTTGCGATCCCGATAGCACGCATCAATTTCGGCCTTTCGTGGCCGTAGAAAGCCACCACTCGCAGACGATCTGAGCGTGCAAGGGTGGCCGATTCTCCGAGCGAATCCAGCTCGGCGACCAGTTCCTCTGTTGCCGGCATCTCTTCGATGGCTGGTAGCTGTTCCGCTACGTGAATCGGGCGTGCGTTGGTCTTACGATCTCCCTTGCGCCTGGGGCGGAGGAGTTCTGTTCGCACGCGTAGGTGATCGATGAGTTCCTTTGCCTCGGAAAACCGTTCCATGCTTTCAGGAGAGAGCACCTCACCGACATGCAGGCGGATCGTCCGGTCTTGCGCCCGCAGCATCTCTCGGCACAGCAAGGCGGTGCGAAGACGCGGGTGCATCAGGCCTGCTGATTGGAACAAAAGCGAGTTTCGTCCCTCAACGAAGATTGGCAGCACCCATGCCTTGGTCCGTTGGATCAAGCCTCCGATGACCGGGCTCCAGGCGGCCTCGACAACAGCGCGCTGGCGAGCAGAAAAGCTTGCCACTTCACCCCCAGGGAACACGCCTAGCGCTC
>JBCDAP010000409.1:0-2683 GCA_039185335.1 Planctomycetota bacterium
ATGCGGCGAATCTTGATCGATCATGCCCGCGCGAGAGGGGGGCGCGCCGGCCAACGGGTCGCCAATCCGGACTCCATCCGAAGTATCGCGGAGTTAGCCGCTTCCGACCCAGACGAAATCTTGGCAGTCGATGCCGCGGTCTCTCGCTTAGAGGAGACAGCCCCAGATGCCGCAGCGCTCGTGCGCTTGCGGTTCTATGCCGGCTTGACGGTGGACGAGGCTGCTCGAGCGCTCGAGACCTCGCCTCGTTCGGCAGCACGTTTGTGGTCGTACGCCCGCGCTGCGCTCTTCAGGGCGGTGAGCAACGACACCTAGGAGTCGCGATGAACGCACCCGAGAAGAGTCACGAGGGAAGACCAAAGCCGATTCATGGTCGGGCCCAGGACATCTTCATGGAGGTGGCTGAACTACCGCCCGAACAACGCGATGGGGCGGTCCTTTCAATGTGCGGCGATGATCCGGCCCTTGTCGCAGAGATCCGCGAACTCCTCGGCGCCTTAGCACGGGCCGGCAACTTCCTCAGCGAACCGACGGCGGATCGGTTCGATTCAATCGCCCCGACTTCGCTTGCAGATGGCATAGCGACCGGCCCATCGTCGGATGCCGCTGGTCGCAAAGGCATGGTGATTGACCGATACAAACTCCTCCAACCGATCGGTGAGGGAGGCTTTGGTGTTGTCTGGATGGCCGACCAGTTCGAGCCCGTGAAGCGCCGGATTGCCCTCAAGGTGATCAAGCTGGGCATGGACACCAAGCAGGTCATCGGACGGTTCGAAGCCGAGCGACAGGCGCTCGCACTGATGGATCACTCGAACATCGCCAAAGTCCTTGATGCTGGCACAACGGACAGCGGTCGGCCTTACTTTGTGATGGAGTACATCCGAGGGGTGCCCCTGCTCGAGTATTGCGAGTCACACGACCTAGATACACGCGCTCGGCTCGGGCTCTTTATCCCAATATGCAGAGCGATCCAGCACGCACACCAGAAGGGCGTGATCCATCGTGACATCAAGCCCAGCAATGTGCTCGTCACCATGCACGATGGCATACCCGTACCAAAGGTGATCGATTTCGGGATCGCCAAGGCGACTGGAATCGAGCTGACCAATCGCACTGTCTTTACCGAGCATCGCCAGATGATCGGGACCCCCGCGTACATGTCGCCGGAGCAAGCGGAGATGTCTGGACTGGACATCGATACACGCAGCGACGTGTATTCACTCGGCGTGCTTCTCTACGAAACCCTGACCGGGACCACGCCTTTCAATACCAAGCAACTGCTCACCAGAGGTCTGTCCGAAATGCTCCGGGTCATCCGTGAGGAACGACCAGCAAAGCCAAGCACCCGCGTCTCCTCGTTTCTGACAGGGCCAGAGGCATCGGCGGGCACGCGCGGAACCGGCGATCTTCGACGCCTGAACGCGCTTCTCCGAGGCGACCTCGACTGGGTCGTGATGAAATGTCTCGAAAAGGAACGATCGCGTCGGTACGACAGCGCCGCCGGGCTCGCTGATGACATCAGCCGTTACCTCGGACGGCAGCCCGTCCTCGCGGGTCCACCGACGGCCGCCTACCGGCTCAGGAAATTCACACAACGTCACAGGCGAGCAGTCTCCTTGGGTATCGGCATCGCCGTCTCGCTCCTCATCGCCACGACGCTCAGCGTGAACTTCGGACTCGATGCGACACGTCAGCGACAGATGACCGAAGCCGCACTCCTTGAGCGCGACGCGGCGCTGGAGGCCGAACGCGGAAGGCTCCGTGAGATCGAGCAGGTCGCCGAGTTCCAAGCGATTCAGCTCGAGAGTATCGACCTCCCGAGTATGGCTGAACACCTCAAAGCCTCGCTCTTGGCGGCGACATCGGACACCCTTCCAGATGAGTACATGGACGCCATTGATCGTGTGAACTTCACAGACATCGCGCTAGATACTTATATGGTTGAAGTCATTCAACCCAGCCTTGATGCGATCGATCAACGCTTCGCCGACCAACCGCTCGTGCAAGCGAGACTGCTGCAATCCATGGGCTCGGTGCTGAATGTTTACGGCTTCCTCGAAGATTCAATCGCGGTACAACGCCGTGCACTCGCGATTCGACGCGAGCACCTCGGCGATGAACACACAGACACGATCGGCTCGATCAATTGGCTCGGCCTGCACCTCTACACGAGGGGAGATCTCGCAGAGGCAGCCGTCTCGTTCCGAGAGGGTCTTGACCTCACACGCCGAGTGCTCGGCCCCGACCACGCCGATACCTTCGCGGCCGCAACCAGCATGGGCCTGCTTATGCAACAACTCGGAAAGCCTCGGGACGCCGAAGTTTATCTCCGAGAAGCCGCCGAGGGTTTCAATCGCGTCATGGGAGAAAATCACCAAGACACACTGATCTCCATGAGCAACCTGGCCTCGGTGCTCCGCTCACTTGGTCGCTACGAAGAAGCTTTACGCATCCAACGTGAAACGTACGACAAGCACTCCGCGCTCCAGGGCCCATTTGGAGGACCAGATGGGCTCTCCACCCTGGTTTCCTTAGACGGCATCGGTCAATCATTACTCGGTCTTGGGCGTTATGCGGAAGCGGAGAAGGCGCTCCATGCTTCGTATCAGGGCCGCAGGCTTGCGCTGGGCACAGATCACATCCGGACCTATGAAAGCCTCCGCCGGCTCAGTGCCGCACTTCG
>JBCDAP010000410.1:0-2679 GCA_039185335.1 Planctomycetota bacterium
AAGTACAACTGGAAGACCGGCTGCGATGTGGAAGCAACGCTCAGCGTGATCGGCGGACGATGGAAGCCGATCCTGATGTGCCACCTGCTAAGCGGCCGCAAACGCTTCGGCGAGCTCCGCCGACTCACACCCAACGCTACCGAACGCATGATCACGCTCCAGCTCCGCGAGCTCGAAGCCGACGGCGTCATCAAACGCCATGTCTACGCCGAGGTGCCACCGCGCGTCGAGTACGAACTCACCGAGTTCGGACACTCACTCGATCACATCCTTGAACTCATGAAGCAGTGGGGCAGTGAATTCAAGGCACGCCAGATGGGCGAAGTAGTGGAAGGAAAACTACCTGCGAAAGCAGAGCAGACTGCTTGATTAGCAGCCATTGAGCAAAGTTTTTTGCTTACGAATGCTACGATTGGTACGAGCTGTGTGTAAGCCTGGTGCGAAGCGCTCAACGGGAGAAGCGATGCTTTACAACATCCTTGATGCAATCAATCTGCTTCTACAGAAAGGTCTGTTCTTATGTCTGCACATGACGCGACATAGATTGGCACGGTGATCTGCCAAAGATGCAATATCGAGTCGGAAAAGTTTTTTGTCCGGACGAGGGGTACGCCATGCTTCACAACAAGCGCTGGCATCGCGGTGAGCTCGATTACAACACCGTCAGCAAAGCAAGAAGAATTGCTAATAAAGAATCACCGAACGAGGAGCGTGCACGATGTGGTTAGCCATCTTCTTGCTAAGTATCCCGTACTTGGTCACGATGATTGGACTAACGATAATCTTTGCCGAGTCGTGGCGAATCTTCCAGAATCAACGGCGTCGTGGTTGTTGTCAAATCTGCGGTTACGACCGCACGGGCATTGTCGGTGTCTGCCCAGAGTGCGGCACCGATCTCGCTGCCAGCCGAGTCGACTCCGCAGATGGTTGCTTGGGCTCAAACTCGCTGTTGCATCGGTGTTGATCTGCCTCGGTATCGCTGTCGCTGCGGGTCATTCTCGTTCATTGCTTCCGTTTGTTCCGACCGCTTGGCTTGCAAGTTCCGGTCCTCCGAGTCGAACCCATCCATTGCACAGATTGACGGTGATGTATTTCGAAGAAGCAGAGAAAGAACTCTGTTTTAGAAACGCGTATTGCAACTGAATGCGGAAGGGGTGCAGGTGGCTTTCGAAGAATGGATTGATTTCTGGCCGACCCGCCAACCGCATGCCAAATCAAACTGGGTCGATGTGGAAATGCCCGAGTGGCTCTACCCTCGAGCGTTTTCGGGACATTCAAACTCAACCGGGGGAACGACGTTCTTCGGTTACCGTCCCCATAAGCAATCAACCAGGGATCTGCTGGAACAGGAGGGCTCGCTCACCGATTCCATTCTGTTTGTTGGGACCGAGCTGAACTGGGACGAACCACAACAGGATTGGTATGTGCACTACGTGATCAAAGAGTACGACGAATCGAATGACGTCACAGGACATATCGAACTCCGCATACCAGTCGATCCGGCCCTGAGGATCCCTCCGAAATCGACCATGCCACGCATCACCCTTCCAGACGGCTCCGCCACCGCCCGGTGCCGCCGTCGCTGAGTCTCGCCGACCAGTCCACCCCCCTGCCCGAGCAAGGGACACGCAGTGCTCTGAGCCCATCCTGGCTCACTGGACCGCATTCCTTCCGTCTCTGTGACAAACGCGGGAACCGGATGTTCATGCCACCGTATGAGCAAGGAAGATCGAGTTCGGCCGACCGGCACCACTCCTGCAACCCGCAGCGGTGACCACAGATGCGAAAGGCGAGAACACATGAAGAGCATCACGACCGCACTGCTTGTCGTTGGAACGGCTCAGCTCTCGAGCGGAACCCTGGCCTCGACGGCGCCGCAAGCGACAGACTCGCTGTTAAGCCAGGGCAAGACATACGCCTACGACTTCACCGCGGGCACCCATGGGTGGACGGGACGCTTCGCGGACCTCCCGGTCGAGCACGACCCCGATGATTACATGCTCACCTGGGGCTTCGAGCCCGCGCCGGTCGGCGTTGGCCGCGCGCTGCGGATCGCTGCGGACAACCGGAGCGACGATATCTCGATGATGTTCGCCCGCAGGATCACCGGGCTGATCCCCAATGCGCGCTACGCCGTTTCGGGCACCATCGATTATCTGTACAACGCCACCCTCGACAGCTCCGGCATCGGTGGCTCACCCGGCGCGAGCGTGTACCTGCGGTATGGCGCAATCCTCGACGAGCCAACCACACGGATCGATGAGATTGAGCACATCCGGTGGGATAACCTCGACATGGGCAACCAGGCCGACCCGGGAGGCGAGAACGGGATCATGATCGGCCCCATCGGAACACCGCCTGGCTCGGGCGAGGGCGTCTGGCTTCCTCAGAACCGCTCGTACACCAACGATCCCGCCCATCCGTTCTTCATCGCCTTCGCCGCACCCGACGCCAGCGCCTGGCTGATCTTCGGCACCGAGTCGGGCTTCGAAGGGTTCAACAACATCTTCTACACCGCCGCTACTTTCACGTTCCAGCTGTCTCCCAATCCCGCGAACTGGGCCGAACCCGTCTCGGCTGCAGACGCGTTCGATCTGCTGACGTTTCTGAACGCCGCCCAACAACGCCGTACCAAAGCCGACATCGCCGCCCCGGTCGAGCACGACCCCGATGATTACA
>JBCDAP010000411.1:0-2677 GCA_039185335.1 Planctomycetota bacterium
AGATCAGTCGCCTCGGCACCCTCGCCCACAATGATGTACTCATCATCATTGCCGGAGGTCGCATTCACACGGATGGCCCACTTCGAAAGGTCAGATGAGAACGTGAACCGGTAGATCCCGAATGTCGGCCAGATAGTCTCACCAGGTCGAAACGGGATCGCCCCGTCCGACGTCAGGATGGATTCGATCTGAGCCGTAGCGCTCGAGCAGATCCCTGCACTGAGAAGCAGGAGCGCGGGCGATAGTCTTTTTAGCATGGCAAACCTCTCATCTCGGATAGTCCTGCGGAAGGGCAAGCCATCTGTTGGCCTATGGCTCAACCCGGTGGGCAAATACAACGCTTAGAGCATGGCATGTTCAAACATGCGTGCACGAATAAATTTACAAAACTGTTTAAACAGTTTTGAGAACGATTGACACCTCGACCGATGGCCGTATCCTTTAAAGTCGTTAGCTATGAAGATGAACCCAACTGATCGAACGGCTCTCACCCATGCTGTAGAGGCACTGGACTTTCCACAGGCCGCCTCCGAAGTGATTCCAGAAGTTAGGAATTGCTTTACTCATCTTCTCTCCGAATTGGGGATCTCAGAAGTCCGTCCACAGCGAATAGCGGACAGCCTCGCGATTGACCTTAACCTTGCGCGAAAGCTGCACACCGTTGTTCAAACGAGTGATCGGTTCGCTAGCGCGAGAGGGATCCCTGGGCGGGGTGGGCTCAAGATTATTGTTCAGGCAGCACGGAGTCATGGTGTCTCGGAGACGACAATTCGTCGACTCGAATCGGCATTGGACGCATATCAGCAGCTGCTTACCGTTCACGCCGGTGATCGAGCTTCCCTCGATTCTATGCTCGGGCATCTCGCTTCGGAGGGGACCGAGCGCACCGATCTCAACACACGCCGACAGGCTTTCCGGTCTAATGCCTCGATCTTCGGTGTGCAAACCCGGTTGCAAATAGACACCGTGATTGTTTATCCGGGGACGAAGACTGCTAACTCGATGGACGTGATGATCCTGCGAGGCTTCGCGGACTTCCAAAGGCTGGCCAACGGAAGGCAGTGGGTCATTGGCCGTTCTCTGCGCACGTCGCTGCGCGAACCGAGCAACGCAGATTGCAAGCGACGTCCGATCGGTGCAAGTTCCTTTGACGATGACCAGGTACCCCTTATCAAGGAATTCAGCAACATTCGGGCCGATTCGCTACAACGACACACGCTTGCCTCAGGGATGATCCTGGACAAACTGATCGATGGGCAAGTCGGCCGAAGAGGAATTAAGACGTTCTTTACAGGTGAAGTGCTCGAGCCCTTCGGCATGTACAACCCGCTTGAAAAGAACACTTTTCGTCTCGCTGCACGCTGCTACACCCCGTGCGAGCTGCTGCTCTTTGATGTGCTTGTCCATCCTGATTCGCTGCTGACGGGCCGCCCGGACTACTTCATCTCTTCCGAGATCGATGGATCTGACCCAAACCTCATTCGCTCGAGTGAACTCATGAAGTTACCTGCTTGCGAATCGCTTGAGCACCGATCCGTCGCGGGGGATGGTTTGCTGCTTCCCGAACTCGCACAGTATCAAGCACTTGTGCATTCGTGCGCTGAGAAGGAAGGCCTTGATCTGTCAGAGTACTTCGTCTGGCGTGTCCTCATGAAATACGCCCCAACACCTTCGTTAGCCTTCATGGAATGGGTTGTTCCCGGCGTACAAGGATTCGACAATGCTTGATCATAAGGAGCATCACCAAGTCTCGCGCGTCGGTTTTACACTCATCGAGTTGCTTGTCGTTTTAGCAATTATTGCTCTTCTTGTATCACTTGTTGTTCCGGCGATCGGCAGGGCTAGAGAAGCCGCGCTGGCGCTACAATGCCAGACGAATCTACGCAGCATCGGTCAGGGTATCGCCACCTACGCGAGCGACTTCGATCAGTCGGTCCCGCCTACAGCAGCGGGACCTGAACGAACTGCTTACGTTGAGGAAGGGTTGCAACCTGGAGGACGCTTTGATAATCCGATCTGGGGATCCCGAACCAAGGTCGAATCACAGCATTATTGGATGATGAAAGATCGCAGCCTTCAAGATACATACTGGATGGTTTACGACGGCGGGACACAGATGTCACCGCCTTTATTCGGCGGAGCTTTCCAATACACTTCGAATCGAGAGCTCCTCAATCTGGGACATCTCATTCCGCTTGAGCATGTTGATACCAAAGACGTTTTTTATTGCCCTTCGCAAGATCAACCGCAGTTCACTCGAGAATTTTATGGCTTCCCTTGGCCTCAGCAGCTCGCCCCGACGCTCAGTGAATCGACGGGCCAGCCAGTATCTGGAAACAATGCCGTTCGGGCTGGATACATGTACGCACCCTTCTCAGGTGTTCCTGAGATCGATCCTCTCAGAGCTGACAGTTTCGAAGAAGTCGAGGCCGAAATCGCAGGTTACGCGGGCAGCTCTATCTTTGACCCCACAAACAGATCTCACCTCTTTGACTCGAGGATGGTTCGGAGGCTTGATCGTGTGTCGATGGATCGACCGCTCGCTGTCGATCTCTTTTATACGAATCCGAACGGGTCACAGTTTCGGCCGCGGTCGCACTTCGGCGGATCGGACTGGGCTTTCGTCAAACCAGATGGTTCTTCAAAGATCACTCGATCAACTGAGCTCAGAACAAGG
>JBCDAP010000412.1:0-2673 GCA_039185335.1 Planctomycetota bacterium
GACTCGGGACGTTCTTCGGCGGTGGGGTATTCTCGGCAGTCTGGTATCCCGTTCCGCGAAGGCATCATTCCCAATCGCTACGTGGGTCGTACGTTCATCAAGCCCACAGGCGAAGCCCGCCAGGCGGCGGTTCGTTTGAAACTGAACCTGATTGCCGAGGCGATCGAAGGTCAACGCATCGTTATCGTCGATGATTCCATCGTGCGTGGCACGACCACACGGATCAAGATGGCTCGCCTTCGTGCCGCGGGAGCGAGAGAGATCCATCTCCGCATCGCGTCGCCGCCGATCACCGACCCGTGCTACTTCGGGATCGACTTTGCTGATCGGGAAGAACTGATCGCCAATGGCAACACGGAAGAAGAGATCGCCCGGCAACTCGGGGTTGATTCGGTTCGCTATCTTTCGATCGACGGCCTCAAAGAAGTCGTCACGGACGAAGAACACCCCGCGCATCACTATTGCACCTCGTGCTTTACCGGTGACTATCGCGTTGACGTCTCTGAGGCGACGGTCCGCGACGCGCTCGGCTGTTGAGCACCATCGCTGATTGCTGTTGCACCTTGCTTTGACGCAATTCTGTGGCTGGTTTTTGGACGAGGCTGTCTCGGTCACCTGCGGTTCTGGTGATCGTGGGGATTTCGGGTTGCGTTGCGGAGGAGTTACCATGCCCTTCATGGGCAAGAAGAAACCTGAGCCGATTCGATACGAATGTCTTGAAGGACTCCCCGTGCCGGCTGTCTGCAGTGAGCGGGGAGTTACCTACGAACACCGTCTTTCCGATTCTGAAAACGCCAACTCGAGCAAGACGCCGGCCTGGCTTGTCTTCATCCTTGTTGTGCTCTTCGTCATCCCGTTGGTGATGCTGTTGGTCGTGGTTGCGATCTTTGCAGTCGTCATCGTGCTCCCGATCATGATGATCTTCCCGTCTGGGCGTCGCAAGATCCGTTCAAAGAATTACGGTCGCCGCCATCCTTGTGCTGTCGAGATCGATCGGAATCCGGTAGCGCCCGGCGAACTGGTTCAAGGGGTATTGCACCTCTTGAAACCTGGGCCGGCCGAGCGCATCGAGATCAACCTGATCTGCGAGGAGCACATCACGTACCGTCAAGGAACCAATACGTACCACGATGAGAAGCGTGTCGAAGAGCGCACGCTCGCGACCTTCGACGAACAAGATCTGGCTAGGAGGCCTTCTGAGCTTCGGTTCCAATTCGAGTTCCCGATCGATGCCATGCACTCTTTTTACTCCTCGAACAACCGCCTGAGCTGGTCGATCGAGGTTGTTCGCGAATACGCGAACGCCTCTCCTGTGAAGACCAGTGCTTATTTTCAGGTTCTTCCTATCCCGCTCATCGAAGGTGTGCTCACCGAACGTTTGAATCAACCCGCACCGCGTGAGAGTTTCTGACCATGCCTAAGACGGAAGTCACCATCTCGCTTGACCGGGACGCCGCGATCTATGCTCCGGGCGAAACCGTGACCGGTGTTGTCACGCTGGATGTTCCCGACACGGAGAACGTGCGCAAGGTTCTAGCCGTGCTGCGATGGGCCACATCGGGAAAGGGAGATACAGACTCGGATGACATGGCTCGGACCGAGCTTGTTGGCAAGCACGAATTCCGCATGGGGACACATCAATTCCCGTTCGAGCTGACCTTGCCTGTGGCACCGGTCTCTTACCATGGCACATTGCTCAAGATCGATTGGTCAGTTCATGTTCGCCTTGATCGTCCCTGGGCGTTTGACATCAAAGAGGATCTTGCTTTCGAGGTGGTATGAGCACATCTGCAGTTCGATCAATACGCTCTCCGGTTCGAGGTTCGGGCCAGCCGACGAACCCCTTCTCGGCTTGCTTTGCCCAGCCTGGTTCTCTGGACTGGATCGATGACGGAACCGGGTCGATCGCCGATCATTGGCAACGCTTCCTGGCACTCGGCGGGCGAGCGGCGATCATCGGGCCTCATGGTTCGGGTAAGACAACGCTGTTGACTCACTTATCAAATCATGCTCGGAGTCTTGGATATCACAGCCGTCTGGTCCGCGGGGCCACGAGCGAGATGTTCTCTTTCCTTGCAGATCATGAAGCGGCTGAGTCGCCTCATCCCGCTCTCCTCGCGATCGATTCTGCCGAGCAACTGAGCCGATTCGCCTTCTACCGGATCAAGCGGAGAGTCCGGCATCTCGGTATCCATCTTGTCGTAACGGCCCATGCTCCTCTCGGGCTTCCCGTCCTTCATCGCCGACAACCAACCGAAATCACCACACGTGCTGTGCTGTCACACTTGCTCGGCGCGGTCGAGCTTTCAGGCGAAGATCTCAGTTCTCTGCCCATCAGGGATTGGCTTCAACAGCCTGAAACCATGCGAGATGTCATACGAATAATGTATGACCGGTGGGAGGAGCAGGTTGGCGAACGCTCACCTGCAGACAGGAGACAACAACAGGAGACCTCGCAATGAGCATGATGGAAACGATCTCACGCAGCTGGGAATTCGCCAAACTTTCATATTCAATCATCTGGGATCACAAGAAGCTCATCATCTTTCCGATCATCTCGACCGTCGCGTTGGTGCTCGTTCTGGCCTCTTTTATTTTCCCGGCCATCGGTCTCGGAGTCTTTGAGCAGGCTTCGACTGTTGTCGCTGAGGACGGCACAGAGACCATCTCAAC
>JBCDAP010000413.1:0-2668 GCA_039185335.1 Planctomycetota bacterium
CGCAGACCCGGGACTATTGGACCGGGCGTTTTGGCTCGCGGAATGAGGACGAGCAGGTCACACCTGAAGAGCAAGAGAGGATCAACGAGATCCTCGCGAACGAGCGTCTCACGCTGTATCAGCAGCGTGCGAATGAGCTTCTTGTGTACGCATCGGTCGACGCGTTCGTTGACGTGGTCGAGGAGGATGAGTCATCGATCCCCGATCACAACGATGCCTGGTGGTGGCAGTTCTACACCTGGGTGAATCAGGACATCATCGAATCGATCAGCCGAGCGAACCAGGACGGGCGTTGGCAAACGCCGATTGATGGTCCGATCAAGCGTGTGCTTCTGGTTGATGTGCTCGCGGGTGGCGAAGGGGACGGATCAGGACCCGATCCCGGACCCGCGATGCCCGGGCCCTTTGGTGGTGGTGGTCAAGGATTTGGCGGTCCCGGTGCCGCCGGCCCGGCGCCTGTGACCGCTAATCTGGCGACACCGATCGAACGAACCTTTGAACAGGCACCAACAGGGCGTGCCGGTTGGCCCTCGAAACCGAACGGCTACTACGACACTGTTGATGTCGTGGTCCAGATGTACGCCGATCCGAATCGTTTGAACCAGATCATTGCCGCCTTCGAGTCGGTCAATTTTCAGACCGTCGTCGATCTGGATTACACACAGGTCGCGCCATTCGAGGATCGAACAGAGGGTTACCTCTATGGCGGCGGGCCGCTCGCCGAGGTGACTCTCGTCGTCGAAACACTCTGGCTCCGTGATTGGGTTGGCGAGTCCATGCCCGATTCGATCCGCGAAGAACTTCAGTATCCCCCCAGATAGATTCCCAGTCTTTTTATCAATCGGGTTTCAGATCCCACTGATCAGCAGGAGATTCCGCTGTGAAGAAGCGTCAGCTCTCCGTTATCGAAATTCATATCGAAAAGATCGTCTTTGCGATTGCATCCATCGCGCTGCTTGCGCTCGTGTCGTTGCAGTTCTTGAGCCCGATCACGGTGGAGGTGAACAACCAAACCGTAGCGATCGAAAACGCAGCGGACGAGGTTGTCGATGCTGCCGTGCTGCTTGATGGACAACTCAAGCAGGCAGAGTCGATCGAAGTCCCCGAAGCAGAAGACAACGGCGGGATGGTGAAGGCGATGTCACCCGAAATCGACGTCGACCCGGCGGGGCTGGCGATCGCCTGGGAAGGGATCGATGTGGGCGATGATCCGACCGAGACGCAGGAGGACATCGACCTCGGCCCGCAGGAGCGGTACGCAGAGATCACGGTTCCTGCTCTGAGAAATGTTGTCGCGGGAGTGTTCGAGGGGGCGTTGTCTCCGAGTGCGGTGACGGAGTACTCGGAGCAGCTCGAGGCGATTGTCGGAACGCAGCAGCCCTTCGATGTCCGTGGTGTTTCGGTCTCGGCGGATTTTCCTGTCGCCGAACTGCGAGACAGCCTCACGAATCCGCCCGCGGGCACACCGATCCGCCAGACGTGGTACCAGGGGCGGATGGAGATTCTGGATGTTGAGTTGTACCGCCAACGCCAGAACGAAGACGGAACATGGTCCGATGCGGAACTCGTGAATGCGGTCCCGGGAGCACCATCACTCCGCGAGCAACTCATTGATGGTTTGGACGATCGCCGAGCGCAGGACCGTCTTATCCAGCAGATGGGAAATACTCGGGGCGCGATCCGCCAACCCCCGATGCTTCCATTCGTCGCGGGCGAACCTTGGGCTGAGCCTCAGATGCTGGCAGCTCGAGCCACCGGAGATCGGGAGATCCAAAAAGATGATCTGGTCAGCCAGATCCGGGAAATCACACGCGACATCGATCGGCGTGAGAGTCGTCTAGAACGATTGCGCGATGGCGGGCGAGATAATCGTAACAGCGATGGCATTCAGCGCCAGATCGATGAGATACAGGAGCAGATCGCGGATCTCGAGGCGGAGCGCAGCGAATTGGTCGAAGAATTGCGCGACCTCGGGTACGAGATCGATCTGGAGTCGGGGCAATTCGAAACACGCCGTGTGCGTGAGAACCAGCGCGAAGGGTCCAATCGGAATCGCGGAGATGCCGGTCCGTTGCTCGAGGCCCGTGAAGACACCGTCATGGTTTGGGCGCATGACATCGAGGCCGAACTCGGACACACGTATCGCTATCAACTCCGTGTCTCGCTCGTCAATCCATACTTTGATCAGGCTCGCCTGCTGATGGATGAGCAGAAGCCACTCGCGAACGATGCCACGATTGTCTCTCCTCCTTCGGAATGGTCGGACCCGATTGTGCTACTGCCGCACGAGGTGTTCATGGTTCGGCAAGCGAAGGCCGAGGCATCGGCACTACCGACCGACCGTGACCTGCTCTCCAGCAGAGCACAAGCGAATTTCGATCTTTACCGCTTCCACTATGGATACTGGCGCAAAGGTGCGATTAGCCTTGACGTGGGAGATGCCTTGGCTGGCGAGATCAGCGTGCCCGAGCTTCCGATCTTCTCGGTGGATGATCCGAATGCACAAAACAGGCGCGGTGAGGATGAGGAAGAGATGACCTCGGATACGCTCATGGTGACGAGCGAGCTTCATCTCATCGATGTGGTGCGTCGTTCAGCAGACGTCAACGAAGTCGTTCTGGCCGCGAGCTCGGGGCGTCTGGAGATCCGCTTGCCCAATGACCCCGCC
>JBCDAP010000414.1:0-2666 GCA_039185335.1 Planctomycetota bacterium
ATTCAAATCTTGAGATTTTTTATGAGTTGTTTCCTCAGCTTTGACTAAGGAAATCAATTAGAGGCCAAAAAAGCCTCAAAATAAATTCTGAGAACACTCAAGATGAGCAGGTCTTGTCTCTCCCGTCGTGCCGAAACAGATTTTGCTCAGGACGATTACTTAAGTGCCTGACCTGAGACAAACTGTTCTTCTCTACTGCTCTCGCTCGCGAAAGGGAAAGACCATGCTGGTGCTCGAACGCAAGCTCAACGACTCCGTGTTCATCGGTGATCAGGTCACTGTGAAAGTGCTCACAGTAAAAGGATCTCGTGTCCGCCTCGGTATCGAAGCCCCCAAAGAACTCAACGTGCACAAAGATGCATGCGAAAACACATCGTTCGGAACCGCAAGCATGATCCGTTCCGTCCTGGTCCTTGAGCCCAACGGTCACGCAGCGAGCCTGATCGCCGACCGCCTGTATCGCCGTGGTGTCAGCGAGGTCTATCGAGCACAAACAGTCCCCGCATCTGTGGCAACCGTTGAGTCGTACGAACAAGACGGCACCGTCCCGGATCTCGTCCTCGCCGATGCCTCTCTATTCCTCGACGAAAAACGCGGAGAATCACTCGGCCAATTGCTCCGCTCGAAGCAGTGCTGGAGAGGCGTGCCCATTATCGCATGGAGTGACGCTTGCACCGAACGCGAAGCCCGCCGGTGCGTCGAGCACGGAGCGACCGCTTACATCCAAAAGCACCTGCGCGATCATCGGATCTCGGAGACGCTTGGGCAAATCTTGTGGTTCTGGTCGACACACATCCGGTCAAACAGCTCAGCTGCCTGCGAGCGCATGGCCAGCTAAAGCAAATAACAACCACATCCTGAAGAAGAGATCGTCTTCAAGGACAACAGCAGAGTAGAGTTCAAGGGTGAGCGGATACAGCCGACGCACATTCTTGAATCGGGCCAAGCTCTTCGGGGCTCTTCCGCTCGCGGTGTGGCTATCCCCGGAGATACTCTGGGCGAAAGAAAATAGGTCACAAGTTCACTACGGTCCGCTGGGCGAAGCTCTGCTCGAAGAACTCACCGAAGCACTCCAAGGAGCAACATCACCCGCACTTGGATGCGGCTTGCTGATCGACGACAAGATCCGCGGTATCGCCGCAAGCGGGCAACGAGCTCGAGGCCAAACCGCTGCGGTCACGATCGATGATCACTGGCACCTCGGGTCGAATACGAAGTCGATCACAGCAACGATCGCAGCCAGGCTGATTGATCGTGGATTGCTCGAATGGTCAACCACAATCGGTGAAGCACTCCCTGATCTGATGAACAACCGGACAAAGCATTGGGAGGAGATCACGCTGTTCGAACTGCTGACACACCGTTCCGGCATACCGGGCGGCACCGGGCGAAGACCTACAACCTGGAACGGATTGTGGAAAATCAGCGGAACAGATCTTCCGATCAAAGAACAAAGCATGCGAGCTTGTCGGCTGATTCTGCACGAACCACAAATTCACGAACCCGGCAAGGCATACGAGTACTCGAACTTCGGGTACATCGTCGCCGGAACAATGCTGGCGGGCATTACACAGAGCTCTTGGCACGACCTTCTCCGCGACGAAATTGCGAAGCCTCTTGGTCTCGAGTCTCTCGGAACAGGACCACCAGGCCGTGGTGCGATCTCCCAGCTCACACAGCCATACGGTCACGTTGCAAACACACTGACCCCGATCGATCCCTCTGAAGCGTCAGCAGACAACCCTCACGTGCTCGGACCCGCCGGAACAGCGCACGCATCGATACAAGATTTTCTCGTGTACGCAGCCACCCATGCGAACAAGGGAATGACTGTCTCAGGGGATCGTTTCTTGACAGAAGAAGTGACGGCACAACTCCACGAGCCGATCGATGGCTATGCCGGCGGGTGGGGGGTCTATGAATATGAGAATGAAACGATCCTGTCCCACGCCGGCTCGAACGGGATGTGGTTCCACTTGACTCAAGTGATTCCATCAAGACGAGCCGCATGCGTGGTTGTCGCAAACGCGGCAGACGAAAGCAGCTGCACAAAGCTTCTCGGCACAATGCGGCAAAGATTCTTCACAAACGAATAGGCTTTACCGGATCACGCTATCGAGCTGCTCGCGTTCGATGCCGGACGATCCTTCAACAGGAATAACTTCGAGCAATTTCGCGATCACCGTATCCGCGGAAACTCCGTCGGCTTCAGCGTTGAAGTTCGTGATCACTCGGTGGCGCAGCACCGGAGCAGCAACCGCTTTGATGTGATCCGGTGTGACGTGCGTTGTGGCATCCAACACCGCCCGTGCCTTTGCCGCCAAAATAAGATTCTGGCTCGCCCGTGGGCCCGCGCCCCAGCTCAAGTAATCACGCACAATCTCGGGCTTTTCTTCCTCTTCACGAATCCGTGTCGCACGCACGAGGCGCAGTGCGTAGTGAATAACGTGGTCCGCAACGGGCATCTCGCGGACCAGCCGCTGCGCATTCTGCAGTGCCATCCCGTCCAGGATCGGTTCGATCTCCGCGATCTCGTTTGTTGTCGTTCGTCGAATGATCTCCGCTTCTTCATTCTGTGAGGGGTAGCCGATGTTAATCTGGAAGATGAAACGATCGAGCTGTGCTTCCGGAAGCGGATAAGTTCCCTCCTGCTCGATCGGATTCTG
>JBCDAP010000415.1:0-2658 GCA_039185335.1 Planctomycetota bacterium
AAAGCGGCGATCGAAGACGGGTAGATGAACTTGACAGTGCGGCCGTGCGAGCGGGCTTGCTCGTAAGCGAGGCGCAGAAGGTTCAGCGTTCCACCAACGTTCACGTCGTGCGCGGTTTCCGGTGTGAACTCGGCTCGCGTTGAAAGCAACGCCGCGAGGTGATACACCTCGGTGATCTCGTACATCGCCATCAGCCGGCCAAGCAGGAATGTATCGCAGATGTCACCAACGAAGGTTTCTTGCACGAGCGGTCGGAGCTCGGGATCGATCTCGCGCAGATCGATCGCGACCAGGGCTTCATCTCGGTCGGCGAGGGCCCTGATCAAGCCGTGTCCCACCTCCCCGTTGGCGCCGGTGATGAGGATGGCTTGCTGGCGGCGGTCACCGGTGTGATAGGGGGGCGCTGCTGTGGTCATGGCGGGGGTTCCAGAATTGGTGAAGAATCGTTGGTGAGAGGGAGATAATAACGAGTTTCAAGCGGATATCCTCTGACTATGTCGAACGAACCGATGTCTGATTGGGCAGGAACACTGGTGGTGATGCGGCACGGACAATCCGTGTTCAATGCCCAGGATCGATACACCGGCCACGAAGACGCGCCACTCAGCCCACGGGGCGAGCAGGAAGCGAGGAGGGCGGGTGTACTGCTGGCGAGTTCCGGGTTGGGCCGGTTCGATCATGCTTTTTCTAGCCGCTTACAGCGGGCAAGAAGGACCCTGGAGCTCGCGATGGAGGCGGGCGGGGTGGTCGCTGGCCATGCCGTGCAAGCAGCGAGACTGAACGAGCGTCACTATGGCGATCTGCAAGGGATGACCGTCGATGAGGCCACCGACCGTTGGGGTGAAGAGGCGGTACGGTCGTACCAGCGAGATATGGATTCGGTTCCTCCTGGCGTTGATGGTGAGAGCTTGAGGATGATGGCGGATCGGGTCGGCGCTTGGTTTCACGAAGTTGCTTATGCCAAGCTTGTGGCCGGAGAGTCCGTGTTGCTTGCGGCTCATGGAGGAACGCTTCGGATGCTGATGGTGCGCCTGGGGCTTGTTGGTGAGCAGGAAGCGTTTCGTTTCCCGACAGCGGTGCCAGCGGTTGTGTGCAAAGAGGGTCCCCGTTTCATGGGTGATCGTGCATCGCTTGCCGCTTCGATGATGACCTCTGGTCGAACCTGAGACATCCTCGTTGCCCCGATAACGGGCGGTTTTTCATGTGATACGGTTTGCAACGCCGCGGCTGTTGAGAATCCTTTGTATTCGATCGAGTTGGTCTGTGGGGCGCTCCGATGACGCCTGTATCAGACAGTCCCCTTGACGAGGTAGGAGCAGACCATGAGCAATCAAGATCACCAGACTGAGCCGATTCGCAGCGCGTTCGCTGACGATCCTGACATGGCGGAGCTCGTGGAGATGTTCGTATCCGAGATTCCGAATCGGATCGGTGAGCTTGAGCAGCACTATGAAACGTCGGATGTGAAACAGATCCGCGTGATTGCTCACCAGCTCAAAGGCGCTGGGGGTGGATACGGCTTCGACGAGCTGTCGGATGTCGCTGCAAGGCTCGAGCGGCAGATCGATGCTTCGCCGGATGACATCGACGCAATCCGAGCCGAGTTCGATGATCTGGTCACTCTTTGCCGTCGCGTTTGCATCTGAATGTTCTGGCGTGCCCATTGGTGTACGCCGGGATGCCAGTATGAAGGGAACGTGAAGGCCGATGGAACAATCAACTCCAACACTCCTGGTCATTGACGATTCACCGGCCATTCATCGCCTGCTTGCTGTGAAGCTGCGGGATGAGGGGATCGAGTTCATCGCGGCGCTCGGCGGTACCGAGGGAATCGAGATCGCCAGGAACCAGAAGCCGTCTCTGATTCTCTGCGATCAGAACATGCCCGATATGAACGGGCTCGAGGTCGTGCGTGCGCTGAAATCGGATCCAGCGACCATGGACATCCCCCTCATCATGCTCTCTGGTGAGGTTGCGACCGAACTGAAAGTGAAAGCGTTCGAGCTCGGTGCGATGGACTTCGTGCCCAAGCCGTTCGATGCTGCCGAACTTCGCGCTCGGATTCAATCGGCTCTGCGGATCGACAGCCTCATGAAGATGCTGGCCCAGCGCGCCCAGATCGATGGCCTGACGGGGTTGTGGAATCGCGCTCGCTTCAACGATGCGCTCGCCGCGGAGGTAAACCAAGCGGAGCGTTCTGGGCAGACACTCTCGCTGGCCTTGTGCGATCTCGATCACTTTAAGAAGCTCAATGACACATTCGGGCACCAGGCAGGGGATGCCGCGCTCGTGACGTTCGCCAACAAACTGCAGACCGCGATGCGGAGCTACGACGTGGCTTGCCGATATGGTGGGGAAGAGTTCGCGCTCATTCTTCCGGGGACCGAGGGCGACGCGGCGTTCGTGGTGTGCGATCGCATCCGAACCAGCATCGAGGCGACCTCTTGGAGCAAGTACCCTGGGATGGCGGTGACTGTTTCCTTTGGTCTCACGAACTCTGGGTTGGAGGGAAACACTCCCGAGCAGTGGGTCGCGGCTGCCGACCAGATGCTCTACACCGCCAAAGAAAACGGCAGGAACCGTATCGAGCTCTTCAGCCCCGAAAGGCAAGATATCCGTCTCGCGGGGTGATCGGTTTGCCTACCATCGCTGCTTGGG
>JBCDAP010000416.1:0-2655 GCA_039185335.1 Planctomycetota bacterium
AGACGCCCGATCGAAGCGATCGAAGCAAAGACCACAGACTGACCTACCCGGAGACTTTTCATGGCCCTCGTCCCCATCGTCATCGAGAAATCAGGCGGCGGCGAACGCGCCTACGACATCTACAGCCGTCTTTTGAAGGACCGGATCGTCTTCGTGGGCGGCCCGGTGATGGATGAGATGGCGAACCTGATAGTCGCGCAGCTGCTGTTTCTCGCGAACGAGGATTCCAAATCGGACATCCACGTGTACGTGAATTCGCCGGGCGGATCGGTCAGTGCCGGGCTCGCGATCGTAGACACGATGAACTTCGTCCAGCCCGATTGCGCGACGTACATCATCGGACAGGCAGCCTCAATGGGGTCGGTGATTGCGTGTTCGGGAGCGCCTGGCAAGCGCAACTCGCTCCGAAACTCGCGGAACCTGATGCACCAGCCGCTGCTCGGCGGGGTGATGGAAGGGCAGGCGACGGACCTTGAGATCGAGGCGCGGGAGATGATCCGGATCCGTGATCGTCTGTACGCGATCTACGCCGGACGGACCGGAAAGACCGCGGAACAGATCGAAAAGGACTGCGATCGGAACAAGTGGCTCGATGATGAAGAGATGCTCGAATACGGACTGATCGACAAGGTGCTCGAGTCGATGCCGGTCAAGCCGTGAGATCTTTTGCCGTAGCGCCTGGCAATCGAAGACCGCTCCCTCACGGTCGCGGCTCGTTGTTGGCAGTTGCGGCTCTCTTTGCGCTCGTCGGTTGCACGGCAAACTTCGAGAATGAAAACGATCGATTGCGCTCGGAACTGCTGACGGCAGAGGGCCGGATCGGTGAACTCGAGGGAGAGTTGTCTGAACTGCGGTCGCAGTTCAAGATTGTCTCTCATGCGGGCGAGGGTGGATCGCTCACGGCTGAGGAGATCGAGGCAACGCCTCGTGTCGTCGGGCTTGAGATCAGCCGGTTTTCGAAAATTGAAGACGGTGTGGCAACGATCTGGATCGTGCCTCGGGATGGGCGGGGCCGGTTCGTGCAGATGGTGGGAGAGCTGACAGTATCAATGATCGAGATGTCAGATGGGCGTCACCGGGAATTGGGAGTCAAGCAACTTTCAGCTTCTGAAGTGCGGGATGCCTACCGGTCTGGGTTTGCGGGCACGCATTACTTCATCGAATTCCCGGTCGAAGGCGTGCGTTCATCAGGCAATGTGATCGCGATTGCGAGCTTCGTTCCTGCAGGATTAGAGGATGTGATTCTTGGAGACCGAACCATTGTCCAAGAGTGGTAAAGGCGTGAAGAGATCTCCGAAGATCAGGATGATTGCTCAGCAGGAAGCTCGATTGGTTGCAGAGAACGTGTGCAGCTTGTTCTCTCACGAATCAAGTGTGTTAGAAGGGCGATGAGTCGAGAAGCTCTTCATAGTCGCGTATTGAGGCGTTGTCGACGCAGGCTTCGATGATCTTTCGCCCAAAGGGATGCAGATCGTCGTCCGCAAGGAACTGCTCGAGTTCGCTTCTGAAGAACGCGTAGAGCTGTTCGGCGCCGGCGTCATAACCCGTCTCTGTCACCTCGGGCTGCGTATGTGTCCGAAGGAACCAGTTCGGGATGACGGTGCCTTCGATTTGGAGTGACTTGAGTGAGTAGCCGAGCAACGGGCATCGTGCTGGCTCGAGCGCTTCGGGGTTGAAGGGGTTCGAACCTCGGCGTGCGAGGTACTCGCGCATGAGCCACTGAGGCATAAAGCTTGTTGCCCAGGCACCGACGTGTTGGTTTGGGACCAGTGTGAACAAGGTGTCGGTGGTGGCGAGCATCTGCTCGAGGAGGATGTTGGCCTGGTCGACACGTCGTCCGGTCGCGAAAGGCCAGTAGGAGCCAACCCCTTCGCTGCTGAGTCCCTCGGTATCGACGATGGACGGGTTGGCGTGGCCTCGTGGTGCGACGAGCCGCCAGAGCCAAGCGAGAGTGGGAGAGAGGACATGGAAGAGTCCAAGAATGCCGTAGGTGGGATGCTCACCGGTGCATGGAGGCGTCCGCACCCCGATCGATCGCACATCAACAGTGACAGCATCGCTCACGATGCCTGGGACGGCTGTCCGGGGAATGACGACGCGCGGGTTTGGGCAAGGTGTGCCGGGCTCGTCTTGGATGTGTTCCCAGATCAATGCCGTGGCGCCGGGAGCGGAGTCAATGTTTAGGAAAAGGAGGGGTTGTCCCGGATCGATGCAGAGTGCTTCGAGATGCGGGTCGATGCCGTACTTGGTGATGTGGTTGACACGAACGAACCATGCGTCCTCGGCGTCGGTGAGCGTGAGCTTGCGGATGCCGTCTTGACGGGTTTGGATGCGTGGCGGGCACAGAGCCATGTCGTCGGTGACAGGGCTGAGATCGCAGCCCCTGGGGAGTGTGAGGTGTCTTCGCTCTCCGGTGACTGTGTTGGCACCGAGCAAGAGTCGGCCGTCGGACTCGCGGTGGATGTGCTCGAGCATTTCGCTCTTGCCACCTCCCGAGGCGCCTTCATGCATAAAGACGATGGCGTTGTCGTATGGCGTGTGGACTCGAACGGTCGAGCAGTGTGCTGTGGTCCAGCCCTGGCTTTCTCCGATGTTCAGCAGCACGCCGTAGATGCCCTTCTTGGCGGAGGGGCCTGGGTAGAGGTTGTAGCTGAA
>JBCDAP010000417.1:0-2647 GCA_039185335.1 Planctomycetota bacterium
ATCCAGCAGCCATCCCGGCCGGAACACCAATCGGTTCTGATATCCTGGCCAAACTCGCCGAATCCGGTATCGAGGACGTTCGCGTGTACGCCGAACGCGGCGCTACATCGGGAGCAACCGAAACACGAGCACTGATCGATCTGACACCGGGGCAGACAATCGCGATGCCCGCGCAAGTGCAGAAAGCCTCGGAGGAATGGAACGATCCTCAAAGACCTGAATATGACACGCTTGCCGCAAAAGGCGATGTCGTCACCAATGGCCTGATCGAGTCTTTTCAAGAAGCTTCGATCACCTCTGTCCGCGTCACCGATTTTCGCTTCTCGCAATGGATGTGGCGTTGGTACTTTGTCCTTGGATGCGCCGGGATGCTCGCCTCGGCTATGACGATGCGCACGTTTGCCCGAAGGGCGGCAAAGGCCGCGACCGCCGGCGAATCCACTGTCCTGGTAACCTACGACATTGCAACAGACCGTCTTCGTGCTCTTGCCACTGAGCTCGAAACGGTTCGTGCCGGCGCCAGCCTGGACGATCTCGCTGCAACAATCATTAAGCCCCTCGATGTTGTCCAGGCCGGCACACTCTTCGAACTCCTCGAAGGGCTCTCGGGCTTCCAGCGAAGCGAACACGCGTACGCACGCTACGCCGAGATCCTTGAACCGCTCGCTGCCGGCGAAAGAGCGATCTACCGCGCTTGGTCCTCCGCCGTCGATGAACAAGGGCAGGAGTCAATCGAATCACTCGACCGGGCGGTGACCCTTGTCAATTATGCCCTTGATGCAGCGCTAGCCTGAGACTCATCAATTAGCAGCATCGACCTCTTCGGTCTCGCTCTTACCGGCGTTCTCTTCAGCAGCCGAAATCCGGACAAGCACCGCTGTCCCTCGCACGGGTACGATCTCACGCCGAGCGATCCAAACCGGATCGTCAACGCCCGCGAGATCACTGATCACTCTTGTCGGTGCCACGACTTCGCTCGAAAAGGTCGCCAACCCCAGGATGGTCCCGGATCGATCCGCGTCGTAGTATTCGACGACTTCCCCACGATCGCTTCTTCCACGGACCGAGACGAAACGCGAGCCGGCGAACACCCACTCCATCGGCTCCATCTCATTGCCGGTTTCCACATGCTCGATCCACTCGTGCGGCTTGGCCAACGTCTCACTTCCATCCTCAGCCAAGGTTACGAGCTCTACAATCACCACCGATCCGGTGGGTGGCACCCGCTCCACAGTTTCCCCAACCGCCCGCCACTGTCCGGGCGCACCTGCATCGAGCCCGAGCAACAACAAGGCCGCGTGGATGTGCGAGGGCTTTGCCTCGATGACTAGGAGCGATTCGTGCTCGCGTGAATCGGGCGAGCACGCAACAAGCTCGAGATAGATGTGCGGCGTCTCCTCGATGTGGGCGTCGATCGCCACGCTCGCATCGATTTCGACGAAACCCTGGCGCGTATCGATGCGGACACCCGGAAACGCAGTGTGCAGTTCTTCACTCTGCTGCGATCCAGAAGACGACTCAGTGGCCGACTCATCACCTGCTGCCGGCTGAGCGCGAACACTCCCTATCGCCATCAGTCCCGTGAAGACGACAAGTGTGGCAAGTGTGATCAACCTGAATTGGTTCAACCCGCGGTTCACTGAACCGTGGACAAACCAGCGACATGCTTCATGCCACGGCGGCGGTCACGCAGGCGGCGCGAACGACCCACACGTTCACGGAGGAAGTAGAGCTTGGCGCGACGGGCATCCGCACGACGGACCACCTCGATTTTCGCGATCTTGGGCGAGTTGAGCGGGAAGATACGCTCCACACCCTGATCAGCCACGATGCGACGCACGGTGATCATCTCGTTGATGCCGCGTCCCTTACGAGCGATGTACACGCCCTGAAAAACCTGGATGCGCTCATTGTCACCCTCGATAATCCGGTAGTGCACGTTGATGGTGTCGCCGACATCGAATCGGGGGAGATCTGTCTTGAGCTGCTCCTGCTCGAGGCTTTCGATGAGTCTTTGGGTATCCATGGGTTCGTTCCTGTGTGTGAGTTTGTCTTGGTGTTTGGTCGTGGTGTGATCAGTGTCGGTATCTCGAGGTCAATTCTCGTCAAGCAGGTCAGGCCGGCGTTCTTTGGTGCGTTCGATCATGCGTTCCAGCCGCCATCGATCGACCTTGCCGTGGTCGCCGCTCATCAGCACGTCCGGGACGGGCTTGTCCATCCATTCCCGCGGGCGGGTGTAGTGAGGACAATCGAGCAGTCTTTTGGCAATCCCTTGCTGATCGATCCGTTCGGAGAAGCTGTCTTCTGCAGCCGAGTCTTCGTGACCCAGCACGCCTGGAAGCAGCCTGGTGACCGCATCGATCAGAATCATGGCGGGGAGTTCGCCGCCGGAGAGCACATAGTCTCCGACGCTGACTTCCCTGGGCTTGAGTTCCTCAATCACCCGCTCGTCGATGCCCTCGTAATGCCCCGCCAGGATCAGCAAGCGGGGATGCGTCGAGAGTTCCTCAACAATCGGCTGGGTCAGAGGCTCGCCTTGCGGAGTCATCAGGATGCGGGTCGTTGGTGTGTCGTCGAGTGACTCTACATCGTTCACCGCGTCGTAGATCGGCTGGCACATCATCACCATGCCGGGTCCGCCGCCGAA
>JBCDAP010000418.1:0-2645 GCA_039185335.1 Planctomycetota bacterium
CGATGCCCAACCTTCGGCGGACAGGACAATCTTACGCGTGTCTCGCCGGGCGAGATTATCGGTCTATCCCCTTGAGACCAACCACTTCAATTCCACACGCGCCATCGCGATCGAGAGCCCGAGATAGACCAGTCCTCCCATCGTCACCAGCGCCCCGGTGACCGCAACACGGCTTGCGATCGGCACATCCGCCGAAATCGGCGGGAAGAGATATCGCTCACCCGCCCAAACAACACTCCCCATGATCGCGGAAGCGACGACAACAAACATCACACACTTGCGGAGGTCCCGCCCGATCAGGGGCTGCTCGCCAAGATGACGCCCTGCGAGCCCCGCCAGCACCAGAGCTTGCGCGATCGCTGTAGCCGATGTCGCGAGGGCCATCCCCCGCTCTTGGAGAAACCACATCAAGATCAGATTCAGTGTCAGGTTCGCGCCAACACACGCGACGCCAACGATTGTTGGTGTTTTGGTATCTCCCACGGCATAAAACGATCGGCTCAGCATGTGCGTCAGCGAGTAAGCCCACACAGCAAGTGCGTACATCGCGACAGTGTCAGACACGCGTGTCAGATCTTTGTCACCGAATTCGCCTCCAGCGAACAGCAGGGCGGTGATCGGCTCGCGAAGAACGAACAGACCGATCGTTGCAGGCACCGAAATAAACAGCGACAGCCTGACCCCGCGTCTGAGAATCGGCGCGAGGCGTTCGGGCCTGCTCGCGACAGCAGCCAGCGCCGGGAACGCTGCGGTCGCGATGGCGATGCCGAAGACCCCGAGCGGAAACTGGTACATCCGTGCCGCGAAGTAGAGAACAGAAGCCGAGGATTCATCGAGTGGGTACTTGTACCCAAAGATGGTGTCTCCGAACGTGACCGGGTACCCAGCGATCAAGCCGTCTACCAGCACACCGAGCTGGAGTGTCCCCATCCCGATAATCGCGGGCAAAAATCTGTTCCGCAGGTCCCGAAAAGGCGATCTGAGCTCTGCCGTGGCGGGTTGTTTTGAACCTTGAAAAGCTCCTGTGTTCCGAAGCGCGGTTGCGCACCACAGCACCTGCAGCACTGATGCTCCGAACACCGCCCACGCGGTCGTGATCGCGACCTGTTCGAGTGGCCAGTTCAGAAGCCACCCGGTCGCCGCGACCGTGCCGATCATGCAGATATTCAGCACCATCGGAGCCCCGGCTTGCGGCGCGAACTTTCCGATCGTTTGCAGCATCGCCCCGAGCAAAGCGGTCATGCAGACGAGTGGCATGTAGGGAAGCATGATCGCGATCAGTTTTAAAACCAGGCGCGGTGTTCCTTCGATTTCACCACCGACGAGTAATCCGATCACAACCAGTTCTGTGATCACCGTGAACGCACCGACAATGGCTCCCGTTCCGGCAAGAGTCAACGCCGCGAAGCGTCCCGCGACCGCTCGATTCTCTTGGCGGAGTTTCGAATAGATCGGGATGAATGCCGCGGAGAGAGCGCCTTCCCCGAACAAACGACGCAACAGGTTCGGAACAATGAATGCGGTGATAAATGCCGACCAGATCGCGGACGTTCCGAACACCCGGCTCGTCGTGGCGTCCCGCGCAAGTCCGAGCACTCGACTGCCGAGTGTGAACACACCGAATGTCCGAGCGTGTTTCGAGAAACTCCCGTCGTTTTCTTCGCTTTGCTCGCACGCATCGCCAGCGGTTGGCTCGACGACATCGAAGGGGCGGTCTTCATCGTCCGATCCGGATCGCGCCAGCCGTTCGAACATCGGCACGGAGATCACAATTCCGATGAGCCCGATAGCGACCCCGCCAAGGTTCGCATAAAAGTCTTCCCAGACGGACGTCCGATTCAGGCCGGGAAGGCTCTGTGTTGCTTCGTCTACACCCGACCAGCAAGCCGTCACGATCGCTGTGAAGACCATGTTGCGTACCGAAAGAACAGGTCCTCGAAACAGGCACGCGTGTCCGATCAAAAAGGTGAGTAATCCGAAAGCGCCGAAGTGCACAAAGAGATCCGGCCTCGGAGTTGGCCCTTCGGGCAGCTCCAATTGGGGCCAGTGGGTCGCTACCGTCAACAGGCCGCCATAAGCAATCAGAAGCAGGCGCGCCGCCTTCGTGTTCACGCCTCGGCCTGCTGCTGCGCACCGACGTTTGCTTCCGCCGGCTTGCTCTCGACAACGCCGGTTGCGCCATCCAATGAATCACGCCCTTCACCAACCTCGATCAAGACACGAGCGAGTTCGGCATAGTCCTTCGCGCCGGCGCACGACTTGTCGTATTCGTACACCGTTTGTCCGAAGCTCGGACACTCGGCAAGCTTGATATTCCGACGAACAGCAGGCCTAAACACTTGCGCCCCGTCCCATGGCAGCCCAGTCCCACGCGCTTGATCGAAGAAAGCTTCGAGATCCGCAACCACCTCCCGCGTGTGTCTCGCTTGCTCGTCGTGCATGCATAGGGTGACTCCCGCCACTCGCAAGGCAGGGTTCACCTGTTGCCCCACCATCTGCACTGTTTCGAGGAGCTTCCCGACACCCTGCAACGCCAAGAAGTGAGCTTGCATCGGGATGAGCACCTCTCGTGCGGCCGCGAGACCATTGAGTGTCAGCAATCCCAGCGAAGGCGGGCAGTCGATCATGATGAAGTCATATCGATC
>JBCDAP010000419.1:0-2636 GCA_039185335.1 Planctomycetota bacterium
CCACGGCACCGCACGAACAATCGTCCACACCATCAATTCCCGTTTCCCCCGATCTTCAGGCTCTCGTTCCGACGTCGCGGTTGGTCGAAACTCAGAAGTCATCGAGATCAATGTCCCGCGTGAACGGGTTGGTCGCACGGACGAATTCTTCGAAATCCTCACCCATCTCAGGATTCGACAGTCAGGCTCCCGCGAGAGCGCTGCTCGCTTTGCCGAGACTCTGGTCGAAAAGCCCGAGATTGCCGAGCACATGAAATGGAGCCTGATCGCGATCGGTGAAGTGGCCCTGGAATTTGTTCGCCCGATCTACGGCAATCCCCAACGCGTTCCGCGCATCACGGCTCTTGAGGTCGGGGCCAAGCTGGGCGATCCGCTTACGCGCCCTCATCTCGAAGAGCTCTCGAGGCCGTACTCAGGGCCCGATCGTCTCCGAGCTGTTCGCCTGATGGCCCACCTTCCCGCTGATCCAGCTGTTGATCACATCCTCATCGGATTGCTTGAAGACGAAGACATCGCGGTGCGGGTTGAGGCTTACGAATCACTCGCCCGCCGAGAATCGCCCATCGTCCGTCAGCGGATCATCGGCGACAAATTCGTGCTCCACCGCGTTCCGGTCGGCACACCGATGATCTACGTCACGCAACAGCTTGTCCCTCGGATCGCCATCTTTGGCGAAAACGTTCGCCTCAATCCCAATTCGCTCGTCATGGCATGGGGTAATCGTCTCATGATCCGCACAGAGCCTTCTGTTCCAGTGACGAGCGTGTTCTGGCGGTCTGAGGCCGGGGGGAGCGCCAAGACCGAAGAGATCCGAGCAGATCTCAACGATTTCGTGGAGTATCTCGCCCACAAAACCACACCCGAGGCTCCTGCCGAGGGTCTTGACCTCAGCTACGGCCAGGTCATCGGCGCGGTGAATGAACTCGTGGTTGGGGGCGGCATGGACGCCATGTTCGTGCCCGAGGCCAATCGTCTGGAGCTTCAGCGTCTTCGTGCCCTAAACGCGACGGTCGGCTCCACACGCCCCGAGTTCTCAGAAGATGGATCGGTTGACGCGTTCTCGCCCATCGATCCCGGCTCAACCCTCGCAGCAGCACGCGACGCGAACCTCACGGATGAAGAGAAAGCCGAGCGGGAGCGGCGCCGGGCGAGGTATGTCGTTCGCCTTCGCGACGATCCGGCGGATGCAGAGTCTGAGGACCCGACCGAACAAGAAGGCAGTCTCATCCGCCGGGCACCTGATACCGAGGCTGATGAAGACGCGTCGGACCCAGCCGTGCAGGGATAATTCACCTGGAAAGCCCGATCCCGGCAGGGTTTGAAGGCATAGGATCCGAATTCTCAAGGAAATAAGGCTTGCGATCGGAGAGTCGGCCTGGGATACTCTTATCTGTGTGTCTCTATATAGTGGTCAACGTCGTGAGGATCACGACATGTTGGCCAGCTCGGACAGATTTCGCGGGTTGGAACCCGAGACCCACACACGCCCGTACGGCACGCGACAGGAGGTCCATCGCCCATGCGGCTTGCCAAGCTGACACTCACCGGATTCAAAAGTTTCGCTGACCAGACCGAGTTCCGCTTTGATACGCCCGTTACCGGGATCGTGGGCCCAAACGGCTGCGGAAAGTCGAATGTGGTCGATGCCATCAAGTGGGTTCTCGGTGAACGCTCCGCGAAATCACTCCGCGGCAAGGAAATGGCTGATGTGATCTTCGCCGGTTCTGCGGGCCGAAAGCCGGGTGGCCTCGCCTCCGTCGTGCTCACATTCGAAAACCCGCTCCTCTCGGAAGATGCGTACGCCAAAATCGAGGCCTCTCGCGTGACCGAGCTCGAGCTTGCGGCACCCGAAGAAGACCAGGCGTCCAAAGAAGAGCCCGAGGATTCTGTCGAGGAGGCAAGCGACAAGCCTGTTGCCATTGTTGAGCCCAAGCCCGCCCGCCAGCGTCCGCGCCGTGCTCTTGCGCTCGATGCCGAGATGGTCGACGTTGAACGCCGCCTTTATCGCGATGGTACCTCGCAATACCTCATCAATGGTCGCAAGGTGCGACTCCGTGATATCCGCGAACTCTTCATGGACACCGGCGTCGGTGCGCATGCCTATTCCATTATCGAGCAGGGCAAGGTCGATGCCATGCTCCTTGCGTCCACGGTTGAGCGTCGCGTGTTCTTCGAAGAGGCGGCGGGTGTTGCCAAGTTCAAAGTCAGGCGCATCGAGTCCATTCGCAAACTCGAACGTACACAAGCCAATCTGGTGCGCACGCGAGAGCAACTCGAGAGCACCGAGCGCCGCCTTCGTATTGTGAAAGGGCAGGCCGCGAAAGCTCGCAAGTTCAAAGAATTCGATGAAGAGCTCTCCGCTTTGCGCATGGCCCTCGCATTCGATCAATACCACGATCTCACCGAGCGTCTGACCGGGCTCACGTCTCGCCTGTGCGAACTCGATGAAGATCGAAACGACGCGATGGATGCGGTCGCGAACGCGGAGCAAGGCAAGCAGGAAGCCGAAGCGGTGCGTGCTGAGCTTAGTGCCGAGCATCAGCGACTCGAGCGTGAGAAGACCGCGGCTGAGCATCGTGCCGAGCAGGCCCAGCAACGCCAGCACATGAGCGAACGAGCGATGCGTGAAGCCGAGG
>JBCDAP010000420.1:0-2635 GCA_039185335.1 Planctomycetota bacterium
GCGGGCGAGCCCGTCACGACGCAGCTCGCCGAAACACCCGCCGAACGCCTCGTAATCGAGCTCGACCCGCTTGGCAATCCGGTCGCCCCCAGCGTTCGCCAAGAGAGAGCGATCGCAAAGGCCTGTGCCCTCATGGAACACCATCTCGCGAGAGGCGAAGCGGTCGGCCTCGCCGTTCCGCGTTACGGGCTGTGGATTGAAGCAGCCCACGGCTCGCGACAGCGTCATCGTCTTCTAGACTCCCTTGCCGAGCTCGATCTCTCGCAACCCCCCGTCGAGGACCACTTGCGAGACGCCGGAACGATCGGCTCTGGAAATGTAGTCAGGATCGGAGCCAGCGACGCATGATGCAAAACGCTTTCAATGCGGCAGCGTTGGCAGCGTGCGTGGGCGTGCTTACCTACGCGATCGCCGATGAGAATTTCATCGGCGGGCTTTTTTATGCGGCTGTACTGATCTGGCTCTGGCGTTTTCGCCTCTCGCATGATCAAGCGATCATGCCCAAGTCCGCAATCAATGCCCTACTCCTCGCGGCCGTTGCTTACCTCGTGCTCCGCCTCGCTAGCGTCGGCGGAATGCCGGAACAAACCGTCTCTGTCATCACGAGCTTTATTCCCTGGCTCGTCATCATCAAGCTGCTCGAAAAAAAGTCCCCCCGAAACAATGCTCAGCTCATCGCGCTCTCTGTCATGCTTGGCATCGGTTCGAGCTTGATCGGGGTCAGTCTCTGGATGGGCTTCTCGATGATCGTGTTGCTGTTGCTCAGCACGCACGCGGTGCTCATCCATCAGATCTGGGCGGCGGAATCGCGCGCCACTCAGGCCGGTGCCGTCGGAGCCAAGGCAGACCGCCCCGGCATGCAAAGATCTATGCGCAGCGTGCTCATTTCCTCCATGCTGCTCATGACCATCGGCGCGTCATTGGTCTTTATGGCAATGCCACGAGGACTAGGCGGCTCACCGATTGAGTCCTTTGCCTCATCAGCGGGAAGATTCCAATCAGGCTCCGGGGTCTCGGGCTTTGCCGATTCGATCCAGCTAGGCGGCGTCAGCTCAATCCAGAACTCGCCTGTTGTCGTCATGGAAGCAGACATCGTCGACCGCGGACGCCCTCCGGCGCCGAACGCTTCCTACCTGCTTCGCGGTGCGATTCTCGATCAGTACGACACCGAGTTCAATACTTGGCAACGTTTCGAAACACAGGATGGAGAAAAAGGCACTGGTCGCGTTGTTCGCACAAACTTCGTTGACCGGATTCGTCGCCCCGAAGAAGATGGGATCCTGCAACGCATCACGCTGCGTCGAGGAGCGATCGGCAGCAACCATCTCTTCGCCCTCTACATGCCCACTGATGTTGCACTCCAGACTGGCGATGTCGCTTCGCAAGGTAAGCAGATGCGGTACTCGCGTGATACTGAAACCGGGGAATTGACATACGCCAACTCCGAGCACGCCATCATTCGCTACGAGGTGTATTCCCGCAGGGAGGTGTTCGATACCACGACCGCTGAAGCATCCACACCACAGCAAAGGCGGACCTTTGTTGATACGCCGATCGGTGACCTGGCCCGCCAAATCATTGCCGACGCAAACTATGAGCGAGTCTTCGAGGAGCGATTTACGGAACGAGACCAGGCCATCGCGCGCGTGCTTCAGCTCTGGCTGAGGCAGAATTGCGCGTACACACTCGAGCGTTCGGGGCTGCCCGACGAGGACACCGATCCGATCGAACACTTCCTCTTCGAAGAACGCCAAGGACATTGTGAGTACTTCGCCGCAGGACTCGCGTCGATGCTCCGATCGCTGGGAATTCATGCACGTGTGGTCACAGGCTACGTCGCCGTCGAGCGAAATCCGGGTTCAAACGGCTTCCTTATTCGCCAAGCCCATGCGCACGCATGGGTCGAACTCGAAGCGGAGCCGGGGCGCTACGTCACTTTCGATCCATCCCCGCCGGGCGAGATCGAGTCGCTCCACTACCCTCGCGGCATCATTGCAACCCTTCGCAGGTGGCGCGACCAAATCGAGAGCCTCTGGGTCAACAACGTCGTTGCCTACGACGCGGACCGCCAGAACGACCTGCTCTCAATCCTCGCAGGGCGAGAAATCTCCGTCGTCGATATCGATATCGCCATCTGGTCAAGATTCCGACGGACCGACCTCGCCCGCCTTGGCCTTATGGGCCTCTTTGGAGCTGGCACCATCCTCATGATGAGCGGGCTCTTCCAGCTGATCAGGCGTTCAGGCCAGAAGAAAAAGCTTCACGCAAATCACAGATCCGTCTTCGCGGGAGATGCCAACGAGCGTTTGCTGAATAAACAAGCGGAATTCTACGCCCGTTCCCTTCGCGCTCTCGAGCGAGCCGGCATCGCAAAGCCGGAATGGATGGGAGCCCAGGCACACGCCGACGCCATCACCAACAAGCATTCGCACGAAATCGGCGACGACATCAGCATGATCGCCAAGCTCTACTATCATCTGCGGTTCGGTCGTTCGCCACTCAGCGAAGAGCAACTCGCCGAGGCCTTGTCATGCATTCACCGAATCGAGCAGTACGCCAAGAATCGCCCGAGTATTCGAGAGGACCGATAAGTGAAAGACGATCCGGCTGGCGAGTGGTTCCCGCTGGAAGAAGC
>JBCDAP010000421.1:0-2630 GCA_039185335.1 Planctomycetota bacterium
CGTAATCTGGCTCTGCTATTACAAGAAGAACACGGTTGACTTCATGATCGCGACCGAGACGGAGATGAAGAAAGTGAACTGGTCCACACGAGCAGAGGTGCTCGGCTCGGCCCGCGTCGTGATCTTCATCTCATTCTTGCTTGCGGCGATTCTGTTCGGTGTAGATATCGTGTTCAAGGTGATCTTTGAGCAGATCGGTCTGCTGCACAGCTGAGCCTTCTTTTCTCGCCTGTATTCAATGGCATCCGTGGAGAGCAAATGGACCCCACTTCTCCCAACGAAAGCGTCGAAGTCATGAACGAAGATCTTGGAATGACAGAAAGTGGCCAGACCGGAAGCCCGCAGCCCGCGGCCGAGGTGAAGCCCTCGCCTGACGCGCTCGATGGACGCCTGGATGAACGCTCGGGCACGCTCGATGCTGATGCACCGATGGTGACGCCCGGGATGCAGTGGTTCGTGTTGCGTGTGGCTTCGAACAAGGAGAGCTACGTTCAGGAGACGCTGCTTCGGAAGATCGAGATCGAGGGTCTGAAGCACCTTGTGAATCGCATCCTCGTGCCGACGGAGAAGACGAAGACCATTAAGGGCGGGAAGCAGAAGATCACCGAGACGAAGCTCTACCCAGGCTATGTCTTTGTTGAAATGAAGCTCGAAGATGACGGCAGAATCCCCCAGGACGTGTTCTTCCTGATTAAGGAGACCACGGGCGTGGGTGACTTTGTTGGCGCAACAGGGCGTCCGACCGCTTTGCAGGCTCACGAGATCGAGAAGATGCTGCTCGACTCGCGTCGCCCGGACGAGCTGCCGGAGGTTCGCATGACCTTCGAGAAGGGCGAACAGGTCATGATCAAGGAAGGCCCGTTCCAGGAGTACGAGGGAACGGTGGACGAACTGCTGCCCGAGAAGGGGCTTGTGCGCGTGCTGGTCACGATTTTTGGACGTCAAGCACCGATCGAGCTCGAAGAATGGCAGATTTCGAAACTCGACGACGAGTAAGTGCGTATGGTTACCCGCGGGAATTGAGGGGTATCGGTTTGCCCATGACCGGTCCGATCGGTTTCCGTACATCCTGGTTTCTCCCTGTCCGGTTGTAACGGTCACGGGAGGTGGGCTGGGATGTTCGGGTGTGTGTTTTCGGCTGTGCAGGGAAACTGCAGGCGAAAGCGCGATTGGTGTTGCATGCTCGATTCGTTGTCAGAACGAATCGGGCCATCTCGACGGATCGGGTTGACCTCCGCACAGGATTGTCCACGGATCTGGACGGAGTGAAAGAGTGAAGGTTGCAAATGGGCCACAACACGCAGGAAGTTATGCCGGTTGTTCGAGCTACCGCGATCCGACGCAAGGACGCGATGGCCGGATATGTCGTTGAATCGCACGAGCAATTAGAAGCGGTCTCATCGCCGGCTCGACGAGAACTTATTGATGCCGTTCAGCTGCTCGGATCGTGTTCGATCGCAGAAATAGCAGAGGTGCTCGGCAAGCCGGCGGATTCGCTGTACTACCACGTTCGAGTGCTTCTCAAGGTCGGTCTCCTTAAGCAGGTGGGGATCCGGAAAGGATCAAGGCGTGACGAGGCGTTGTACGACCTCCCAGGGCGCCCCCTGAGGTTCCGCTTTGATCCGAAAGATGAGATGAGCGCCAAGCTCCTGATCGACTCGGCGGGGGCCTCCCTCCGCCTCACCGAACGGAATCTCAAATCGGCGGTGAACAGCAAGCGCGGAACCTATTCGGGCCCGCAGCGGAGCGTGTTCTGCACAAGGCTCAGGCGTCCTCTGAGCGAGGCCGAGCTCGAATCGGTCAATGAGCACCTCAACGCGATCGAAGAGATCTTGAACCGTCCTGTCGACGAACAGGCAGCCTCAGACGGCGAGATCTACGCGGTGACACTGGCGATGACGCCGATCGATGCCCAGCCGGTCAATCGGCGGTCGGCCGTGGAGGTCATCGAGAGCAAGTGAGCCAGGAAGCACGCGCGGAGCCCTCCCGGTAGTGTGAATGCTCGCATTCACCTGAATGGGAGTGAACAGTGATCAACCTGGCTTCATTGATCGTGGCTTCCGCGCCCGTGGCAGAAGCCGCGATGAGCGGAGAAACAACCGCACTTCTTTCAGCAGCGGGGATCTCGGCCCTGCTCTCGCTGGCACTGCTGGAGATCGTCCTGGGCATCGACAACGTCGTGTTCATCGCGATTCTCGCGGAGCGAGTTGAGGAATCGAAACAGAAGATGGCTCGCTATGTCGGGTTGGCGCTCGCGATGATCATGCGTATCGGCTTGCTGTTCGCCGCGAGCGCGATTGTGAAACTCGATAAGACGGTGCTGTTCACGATGCCGTTCGCATCGCTGTTTGCTGAAGGCGGCGCGGAGGTAACCGCACGAGATCTCGTCCTGATCCTGGGGGGTGGCTTCCTCATCGCCAAAGCGACAATGGAATTGCACCACATGGCGCTCGGGGATCACTCCGAGGCACGCGCCAAGCGCAGCAAAGCAGCAACACTCGGCACCGTTCTCACCCAGATCGTGCTCATGGACCTGATCTTCTCGGTCGATTCGGTCATCACCGCGGTCGGCATGACCGACAACCTGCTCATCACACCGATCGCGAGCATGACCGCGATGACCATGATGA
>JBCDAP010000422.1:0-2624 GCA_039185335.1 Planctomycetota bacterium
GTCGAGTGGCACGACTTTCTCTCGTAAAACTGCAGAAGAGACTGAGCTCCAACGTCCCCGACGTCAACAACAGGCAACCTCGTGCTGCCCGTTGTCTCCCGCGTCTCGAGTGGCGAGGTCGACGAGTTCATCGACGGTATAAGCAACAGCAACCGAAGGCGCTTGATTCAGTACGGCCTGCAGGTGCTCGGGCAACGTCCAATTGTTCCAAGACATTTTTTCCCCGGTTTCCTTTTGGTGGGTGAAGGGTGAAAGGGATTACATCATACGAACTAGAAGATCGTGAGGCGCTGGTTGTGAAGGTTTTTGATGATGATTAATCGGTTGTCATGCCACCATCAACGAGAATGGATTGACCAGTGACGAAGCTCGATTGATCGGAAGAAAGCCAGAGGATTGCGTCGGCGATCTCGTGCGGCTTGCCGATTCGTCCCATGGGGTGCATCGCGGCCATGCTATCCATGTCGTGTCCGGTAAAGCGATCGAGCATGTCGGTTTCGATGCCGCCGGGCGAGACAGCGTTAACGCGGATGCCCTGTTGCGCGACTTCCAAGGCAGCGGTCTTGGTAGCACCCTCGACGGCATGCTTCGAAGCGATGTAGACAGAAGCGCCCGGCAAGCCGATGTGCCCAGCGACCGACGAGAGGTTGATGATCGAGCCGCCCGAAGAGGCGCCGTTGAGGGTCTTCAGGATGGCGGGGATCTCGTGCTTCATGGATAGGATGACGCCCTTAACGTTGACGGCGAGGACGAAATCGATGTCGTCGGCGGAAACCTCGGGGATGGGAGCAGCGGTTTCGATCCCGGCGTTGTTCACGGCGATTTGGAGGCCGCCAAAGGCGGCGACGGTCTGATTGACGGCATCTTGGATGTGTGATTCTTCGCGGATGTCGCCTTGGATAAAGAGCCCTTTGGAGCCGGTGGCCTCGATTTCTTTGACAACGCCCTCGCCCAGCTCGGCTCGGCGGCCCGTGATCGCGACGTTGGCGCCCTCACGAGCGAACGCGAGGGCGGTTTCTTTGCCGATTCCTGAGGTGCCGCCGGTGAGGAGGACGGATTTATTCTCGAAACGGTTGCTCATCATTCTGCTCCATGGTCTGTTGGGCCGCGAGTCAATATGGACCGAACCAACCGTTTGGTTGGCTGGGGTATTTCGTGTTGGGGCATGATGGCGTACCTTATTGCGGATGCCAAAGACCCCAGATCATGGTGAGGCCGATGTGACGAAGGCGGAGACGTCTCGTTCGATGTCTGGGGAGCAGAAGCCGATCATCTCGATGCGCGGCGTGGTAAAGCGTTTCGGATCACAGACCGTGCTTGACGGGATTAACCTCGATATTTTCCCAGGCGAGACCATGGTGATCATGGGGGGATCGGGGTCGGGCAAATCGACGATGCTGCGGAACATGATCGGAACGTTTGTGCCCGAGGAAGGATCAATCAAGCTCTTCGGTGAAGAGATCACGGATCTGGACGAAAACGGATTGAACGGTGTGCGCAAACGGTTCGGGATTCTGTTTCAATCGGGGGCGTTATTCAATTCCATGACGATCGCGGAGAACGTGGCGCTACCGCTGCAGGAGCACACGGATCTGGATCCGGAGATCATTGCGATCCAGGTGAAGATCAAGCTCGAGCAGGTTGGGTTGCGCGAGCATGCGCACAAGTACCCATCTCAGATCTCGGGAGGGATGAAGAAGCGTGCGGGTTTGGCGCGGGCGATGGCTTTGGATCCACGGATCCTTTTTTACGACGAGCCTTCGGCGGGTCTTGACCCGGTAACGTCGGCGGAGATCGACCAGCTGATTCTGAACCTGACGAAGCAGCTCGGCGTCACATCGGTAGTGGTGACACACGAGATGGACAGCGCGTTCACGATTGCGGATCGGATGGCGATGCTGGACAAGGGGCGGATGATCACGTGCGAGACGCGTGTGTGGTACGAGCAGGTGCGTGACACCCCTCGGGATGAAGTGGATCGGTTGACTGAAGACGAGCAGCTGATCCGTCAGTTCTTGCGTGGTGATGCGGAGGGGCCCATCACCAAGCGGAAAGAGGCGACGAACTACGCCGAGGATCTTCTTGGCGAATCGGTGGCGCCGCAGGCGACACCCGCGATCCAGACCACCCGCGCGAAAGTCGCGGGGACCAAGCTTGATTAGATTGATGTGACTGATCGAATTCACCCCCTTCGACTGAGAAGCCATGGCATCACGACAGAACAAGAACAATTTGCTTGCGGGCACGCTGGTGATCTTCGCGTTGGTGTCATCTGTCGCGATCGTCGCGCAGCTCGGTGGGATCACCGAACAGTTTGGCAAGACGACATACAACGTGAAGTTTCCGCTGAGCTTCGGAGTGCCGGGGCTTGGGAAGGGATCGCTCGTGATGGTGGGGGGACACGAGGTTGGTTCGGTGATCGGGGTAGATTTTGATTACGACGATGAGGGTCGTGTCGTGGGGCACATCGTGCCGGTGCGTATCGAGCGCGATGTTGTCCTGACGCAATCCGAGAGCGAGGGACCTGATGTTGTTCTGCTTGAGCCTTTGTTGGGTTCGCAGTCATCGCTCGATTTTGTGACGCTCGGTCCTGCGGATGGCGCGGTTGTCCCTGAAGGCGGAAC
>JBCDAP010000423.1:0-2619 GCA_039185335.1 Planctomycetota bacterium
CGAGCCCTTGTCTCGGTACCGGAACGGCTTCTGCCTCGTCGTCGATGTTCCGCCGGTGATCTCCTCCCGAATGACACGCCCCGCATAGGCCCCCATCTGCATGGCGACCTGAGCAACACCTGGGAGCGGTGACTTGCTTCCCTCGGGTGTGAAAGACGCCGCGTCACCGATCACGAACACGTTCGGAGATCCCGGAACTGACAAATCGGGACCGACCACCGCACGCCCGGCCCGATCGGTCTCGCATCCAAGTGTCTTTGTGAGCGGGGTCGCCGATACACCTGCCGCCCAAAATACGTTCGCAGCGGGGACGAACTTGTCACCGAGCGTGACGCCGGATGCATCGATCGCTGTCACTCGGCTGTTCAACTCAACCTCTACCCCAAGCTTGATCAGATCGCGCTCAGCACGCCTCGAAAGCTCCTCTGGGAAGCTCGGCAAGACTCTGGGACCGCCCTCGTACAGCACGATGCGTGCGGTCGACGTATCAATGTTGCGGTACTCGCGAGGCAGTGTCTTGCTCGCGATCGACTTGATCGCACCTGCCAGTTCGACGCCGGTCGGGCCTCCGCCGACGACCACGAACGTGAGCACAGCTCTTCGGGCATCGTCGTCACCTTCGTGCTCGGCCGACTCGAACGCCAGCAGCATCCGTCGGCGGATCTCGGTCGCATCCTCAATCGTCTTCAGACCCGGTGCAACCGTTTCCCAGTGGTCATTCCCGAAGTAGTCGTGTCTCACTCCCGCCGCAAGGATCAGGTAGTCATATGGGGCCGATCCCTCTTCCACCAAGACACGGCTTCGCTCAGTGTCGATACCAACGACGTTCGCAAGCGCTACCTGGCAATCCGACTGACCAGCCAGCGTGCTACGGATCGGCGCCGCAATACTCGCTGGCGATAGTGATGCAGTCGCAACCTGATACAGCAGCGGCTGGAACACATGGTGGTTCTGCCGATCGAGCAACGCCACGTCTGCATCAATATCCCGGAGTTGCTTCGCGGCCGCAAGGCCGGCAAAGCCACCGCCGATGATCATCACTCGTGGAGATTTCTTATCCAAGTGAAGCTCCAGAAGGAACGAGTTCTGCGAATTGAAACACCATCAATATAGCTCTGAGTTCGCTGTGATAATCAATGCTACTCTCACGGACAGTACTCCGGCTAGTTTGCGATTCCCTTCGATGCAGCGGACGGATTTCGACGGAACTCGCGAACTCCTGTTTAGATTTCTCTCTCAATCGCGTGTTGTGAGCCATCATTTCACGCAGAACAAAGTTCTCCGGAAGCACACCAAGCTCGACATGTTCATGTCCATGGCCATCATCCGTCAATGGTTCGTTGGCCGGGAAGTACTCTGTCATCCGGTACCTTCCTCACTCATTTGTCAGTGACATGAATGGGAGCAACATGACCGCCTCCAATCCCGGTGACCATGAGCGCGTAGCGAGGACCCGAGCCCCGAGAGCTGTGCTTCTTTCGTTTCTCGCCTTGATCTCGCCCTCTTGCGTACCCCACAAGCTCTACAACGAGCTGCCTGAGCAGTACCTGCAGCAAGTTGCCTGGGACGAAGCGGGCACGGTGCCGGCACACCTTGCGGTCATCGAGTTCGACGACCACGGCATGTTCTGGAAGAGAGATCAACTTGAAGACACCATCGACCTGATCCGTGATGCCAACCAAGCCGCCGATGATGGAACGCTCGTGATTATCTACATCCATGGCTGGAAGAACAACGCCAACCCGGAAAGCTCCGAAGGATCACTCGTTCGGTTCCGCGAGTCAGTCCGGAACGTCGCAGCGCAGAGCCCCGCCGATCGCTCATTCGCTGCCGACCGTGTTGTCGGGGTCTTTCTCGGTTGGCGTGGGAGAACCAGCGACATCCCCTTGCAGGAGCAGTTTACTTTTTGGGATCGCCGACAGGCAGGTGAGCGTCTCGCCTCGTCGCACATCCAGGAAACACTGCTTCGCATCATGCAGATCACCAAGGATCAGCCGGGATCAAAGTGCTTCATCGTCGGGCACTCTATGGGTGGCTTGATCGTGGGGAAGTCGGTGACCTCCATCCTCACGACTTTGCTTCTCTCCCAAGGCGATGAAGGCACGCAGTTGCCGGTCGATCTCGTGCTTCTCCAGAACCCAGCAATCGATGCGCTTTCCTCTTGGCAAACAATCGACCTCTTGAAGAGAGTCAATGCCCGAGTGGAACTCCGAATGCCGAACGGGAACGGCTTGCCTGCTCGTGGACCACTGATCGCGTCGATCACGTCTGAAGCCGACACCGCGACAAGCAGGGCCTATCCCTTCGGTCGCAGCATCGCGAGCTTCGGTACGAGTTTTCGCCGCGACCATGCGCCCGGAGAACCCAGCCAACGCCATCTCGCGACACACGCTCTTGGGCACGTTGATTCCCTCACAAGCCATCGGGCCTTCCTCCGTGATGGCGAAGTGGTCATCGAACAAATCCCGGGAGCATTCAACGACACACCTTTCTGGGTCATCCAAGTCTCCAAAGAGATCTCCAAGGATCACGGCGATGTAGGTAACCCGATCTATGGCCGATTGGTCGAACAGTTGATCGAACTGAACGATGTCTACAGAACCGACCTTGAGACTTGGC
>JBCDAP010000424.1:0-2616 GCA_039185335.1 Planctomycetota bacterium
AGTGACTCAAGACGCTGCTTGCTCGCATCATCTTTTTCTTTGCGCAAAGCAGCTTCCTCGATCTCCAACTGCATCACACGCCGCGTGATCGCGTCGAGCTCTGCAGGCATCGAATCGATCTCTGTGCGCACCATGGCGCATGCCTCATCGACCAGATCGATCGCTTTGTCCGGCAAGAACCGATCCGAGATGTATCGATCGGACAGCATCGAAGCCGCGACAATCGCGTTGTCTTGGATACTCACGCCGTGATGCACCTCAAACCGCTCCTTCAAACCTCGCAGAATCGAGATCGTGTCCTCGGGCGTCGGCTGCTCAACCAGTACAGTCTGGAAACGCCGCTCCAGAGCAGCGTCCTTCTCGATGTGCTGACGATACTCATCGAGCGTCGTGGCACCGATACAACGGAGCTCACCCCGTGCGAGCATGGGCTTGAGCAAGTTGCCTGCGTCCATCGCACCGTCTGACTTCCCGGCACCAACAATGAGGTGCAGCTCGTCAATAAACAAAACGATCCGCCCATCCGCGCCACGAACCTCGTTCAGCACCGCTTTGAGGCGCTCCTCGAATTCGCCTCGATACTTTGCTCCTGCAACAAGGGATCCCATATCAAGAGAAAAGATAGATTTCTCGCGCAGGCCCTCGGGCACATCACCCCGAACGATCCGCTGCGCCAAGCCTTCAACGATGGCGGTCTTCCCAACCCCTGGCTCACCAATCAGAACGGGATTGTTTTTCGTTTTCCGTGACAAGATGCGGACCACACGCCGAATCTCAGCATCACGCCCGATTACCGGATCCATCTTGCCTTGCTTCGCCGCTTCGACCAAATCAATGCCGTACTTCTCAAGCGCCTCATAGGTCGCCTCAGGGTTCGCCGAGGTAACACGCTGATTCCCGCGCAATTCCAAGAGCTTCTCGAGGAAGTCTGGGCGGGTCACACCAAACTGCGCGAAGACACGTCCCGCTCCTGTTGCCTGGCCTTCATTGAGCAGAGCGAGTACCAAGTGCTCCGATGACACATATTCGTCTTTCAACCTCTTGGCTTCTTCATAGGCAGAACCCAGTACGCGATTCATCCGCTGCGTCACGCGCACCGATCCTGGGTCAGTCCCCGGCCCTGAAACCCGAGGGCGCTTCGACAACTCCAACTCGATCGCACCGCCAAAGGCAGAGGGGTTTACCTCGAGCTTAGTCAGCAGCTTCGGAAGCAGCCCGTCTTCTTGCCCGACAAGCGCATGCAACAGATGTTCGCCATCCACTTCTGAATGGCCGTGGTTTGCCGCTGTGGCCTGCGCTTGCTGCAGAGCTTCCTGAACACGTTGCGTGAGCTTTGAGAGATCCATGAGTTCGCTTTCTTCCTTTCCGAGCGTCTGCTCTTTCACGCCTGCAGGCAATTTGCAAACCCTGTGCCTGAGAGAAACGCACATTCTTTGGCCTGGAGTGCCAACAGCAATCCCACGACTGCCAAGGGATGTCGCGGTATTGCCATCTTGGCAGCCCAACCCCGAAGAACAACCTGCAAAGAAGCATCCACATCCGCCATTCGCTTGGCACCACCGTTGCATGATCACCGCCGTGCCCGTCATGCGACCGGCCTCACACACGCATCCCCTAAAAAGGAGTATGCACATGCTTACTAAGAATTCTCGACTCGCTCCCTTCTTTGCGAATGACCCTTTCTTCAACCAGTTCGTCGGCGGCGCTTGCCGTGTGCCTGCCGCAAACATCGTCGAAAACGAAGACGGCTATCTCATCCGTGTTCAACTCCCAGGTGCCTCGCCGGACGATCTCGAACTCGATCTCGAAAACAACACGCTGACACTTCGTGCAAGGGTCTCCCCTCAAAGCGAAGAATCCGAAACCGTTCTTCGGCGCGAATTCGAAGCCGTGTCGTTCGAGCGTTCCTTCCGTCTCCCGAGCATTGTTGACCGCGATTCGATCGATGCCTCTCTCAATTCGGGCCTGCTCACGGTGACGCTACCAAAATCAGATTCTGCAAAGCCCAAAACGATTCGCATCCGGAATGAGGATCAAGGCGAATAATATTGTGTAGGGCGGAGTTCGCTTCGTACCACTCAACCTTGTTGTTCTCTCCTGCGGGGGTGTGCCTCAATCGGGCGCACCCCTGTGTTGCTTTTTGGCTCAGGGAGATCGCTTTTTGGGGCCTTCCCGGACAAAAACGCGGTGTTACCCTGCTACACTCTTTCTCCTTCCGCTCCCACAAGAAAGAGGACTTCGATGAGTGAACAGACCCCCATCATGGAACTGCTCAAAACCGGCACCCAAGACCTGCACGACGCGGCAGAGAACCACACATACCAGATCTCCATGATCAAAGGCGAGCTCCCTGTCGAGGGATACGTGGCTCACCTCGAGCAGATGTACCTGGTACACAAGTCACTCGAGTCCAAGCTCCGCAAGCACCGCAATGATCACCCCGCCTTCGCAGCAGTGATCAACGAAGAACAGTACCAAGAGCCCTACCTGCTCGAAGATTTCGCTCACTTCGATGTTGATGCCGCTTCGGTTCACCCCGCTGAGGGAACCGAACAAGTCATCCAGGCGATCGAGAACGCCTCTGAAAGCGCTCCGATCAAGCTCCTTGGCCTTCAC
>JBCDAP010000425.1:0-2612 GCA_039185335.1 Planctomycetota bacterium
CTATATTAACGTAGCCGAAGTCGCTTACCCTCCACCACGCTCTTAGGCTCACAGACCATCGATCACGTCCTGTCCCGTTAAGGTCGTGGCCGCCAGGCCGATGAGCTGCACCGATCCGTTGACCTGGTTCGACACCGTGTACGTCACGTCAGCGGGGCCATCATCCGGATCAACAAAGCTGAGGTCGGTCGTTGTCAATATGACCGTGCCGGCTTCAGCAACCGTCGCCGCAAGATCACCGGCCAGCACCGCACGAATCTCCTCACTGATAGTCGCACCTGTGGCTTCCGCGCCGCGGGCGGTATTCGTCACCCAGTGCGCCGAACGCCGCTCGATCCCTGCGATCACCGACCCACCCACCACGAAGATACGAAGATCCGCATCGGGCTTGCGAACGTACTCTTGAAAGTACAGGACCTGCTGCTGGACGCCTCCAAGCGTCAGCTTATGCTCGATGAGCGCCTCCGCGGCATCACGATCATTGATCCTCGCAAGCAATCGTCCCCACGAGCCAACAGTGGGCTTGAGAACGCACGGATATCCGAGCTCATCGACAGCGCGAAGAGCGCTCTCCGCATCAGTCGCAACCCGGCAACGCGGCTGCGCCACACCATTCTTCGCGAGCACCGCGCTCGTACGAAGCTTGTCCGCACAGATCCGAACTACTTCGGGTTCGTTGATGCAACGAACACCCTGATGATGCAGAACCTCGAGTGCAGTGAGCGCTTGAGTCAGGCTCAAGCACCGATCGAAGACCACATCAAAGCGATCAAACTCTTGAGCAGACTCAGGATCGAGCACGAGCGTGCGCACATCGATCAGCTCGTGATCAATGTTGCGTGCATGCATCGACTCGACAAGGAGCCTCTCCTCTGGGCGAATCCGAGCGTAGAGCATGGCCATGCGCATGTGGTGTACCTTTGAATGCGGAGTACAGAGATCGTCGAGCCAAACCTGCTCAAACGAACGCCTTCAGAAAAAAGTGAAGCTGGCTCACTCGCCCCAGTCTTCTTCGACCTCAGGAGCAATCTCGACAGTGAGCGGATCGAGCGAGGTGATCTCGAGCTCGATCCCCTGGGAAGTGGTCACGATCTCGCCGACCATGGGCTCGCGCTCGAGCGTGACGACCTCACCGGTCTCGGGGCAGGTCACTTGCCAGTTGGCTGTTTCAGACATCTTCAATCCTTTCGAAAGTGGGAACTCGGTTTGCATCAGTTTGCGGACACGAACAAAGACCAGCTTGGATCACTCCGTGCTGGCCTGGCCTTGCTTCTCGTATGTGGTGAGTGTTTGACTCAGCCCGTGACGAGATCATGCCCAAACCGCGGAGCGATCGCTTTCGACGCTTTGGCGCCTTTCGCTTTGCTCTGTTTGGACAAAGATTTCATCATCATGGCTTGAATTAACCTGAGCCGGTAGGGTAGACACTGATCGGGCAAGAGCAAACAAGAAATGACAAAAAAAGAGCATATGCTCATGAGTCCGGCCCCTTTGGGCACAACAAAGAGCACCACACGGAGTCAATCATGACCAGCCTGGGCGAACCAACCCTTCCCGATCCATCCCATACAAACCCCTCGCTCTTGGTCTCACGGATCCGAGATATTCAGGACTATCCAAAGCCGGGGATCGTCTTTAAAGACATCACACCGCTACTCGCAGATCCGGCGGCACTCGCGCTCGCGGTCGAACTCATGGCAAATCCGTTCCGCGGCACCGGCATCACAGCGGTCGTTGGAGCCGAAAGCCGAGGGTTTATCTTCGGAACGGCGATCGCGCAATCCCTCTCCGCGGGATTTATTCCGGTCCGCAAACCCGGCAAGCTCCCGGCAGAAACGCACGCTGTCGAGTACGAACTGGAGTATGGCACCGACGCGCTCGAGATACACGCCGATGCCATCGGAAACGGTGAACGGGTCCTCCTCGTTGATGACCTCCTCGCGACCGGCGGAACAATGGCCGCGGCTGCCGACCTGGTCAACCGCTGCGGAGCCGAGATCGCCGGGATCGCAGTGCTCGTCGAACTGGGCTTCCTGCCAGGACGCGAGAAAGTATCGGCACACGCCGACGTGCACGCCGTCATCCGATTCTGAAACCGCAAAAAGAAACACGGACGAGCCCGCAAGCCCGTCCGTGTAGAGAATGGTCAAGGTGACTGAAACTCAGGGATCGCCCCAGAAATCGCTCGCGCCCTTGGGCATGAAGCGGGTATTGGCAAAGGTGTAATCAGAACCTGTCGCGGGACGCTGCGAATCGTCAGAGCTGAAGATAGATTGCCCTGGAATAAACGGAACGAAGTTCCGGAAGCCAAACTCAATAAAGCGTGCGCTTCCGTCAGCAAATCCAGAAACGTAGCGGGTGGTATCTCCGAATGGCATGCCGCCACTATCAGAATTATAACGGGCTTCCGAAGCATGCCACCCCGGCGCGATCAGCGCGGTGACCGTGTTTCCTGAACGTGTCGCCGATGACTCGGCAGCCCAAACAGGGAACTCATGGAACATCACGAAACGGCTCGGTGACTGGGAGTTACGGATATCACGCAGAATCTTGGTCAAGCGTCCCTGCAACAACTCCTCGTTTGTCCCGGAAGTCGATGAAGAATCGATCCC
>JBCDAP010000426.1:0-2612 GCA_039185335.1 Planctomycetota bacterium
CCGCCCGTTCTTCATCGAGGGCGTGTCGGGGCTCGGGCCGGTCAACTTTGACGTGCTCGAGTTCCAGGTAAGTGAGTCCGGCGGCTACCAACTCCGTAGTGACCTCAGCAGCGAATCCGATACCTTCACTTTTCTTTACAAGGACAACTTCGATCCCAATGATCCGCTCACTAACTTGCTTGACTACGGTTTGGGCAACGGTAACAGCCCGCTAGGTGCCGAACGCGGGAGTTCGGAAATCGACTCCCTCCTGTTCGAGGGCGAACGATATTTCTGGGTCACCAGCACCTTCGCACGTACTTCGCCGCTTGATCGGTCGTTCAATGTCATCACTGGACCGGGAATCGTCACAGTTATTCCCGCGCCCGGCACGCTGGCCGCATTCGGAGCAAGCTGCTTGCTGGTGAGTCGCCGTCGGCGTACTTATCCATAAAATTATCTACCGGAAGATGGAAGTAGTGTGATCATTGATACGCCGTACATTTTGTTTCGTTGCCGATTCGTGCCTATGGATAGCGTGTCCAGCATCTCACTGTCGTCATTTCCAATCCAACACTTTCTGACCTGCTTTTCGACCAACAGAATCTGCATCTAAGCCGGTCTCTTCAATGCAAAGCATCTCCCCAGTCTCACTAAAATACTCAGCATAAAGTCTGATTTGGTTGTCTGCTTTGGTCGCATGAGCACCGACTGCAGTGTGACAACCAGCCTGAATCTTTCTCAAAAAAGCTCGTTCACACTCTGCTGTGGCTCGGCTTTCGGTGTCTTCAATACTCGAAACCTGGTGAATCAATTCCGTGTCGTCTCGTGTTTGAACAGCGAGCGCTCCTTGGGCTGCTGCCGTGGGGAACCTATCGATATCGAGAGTAATCATGTGCTTTGGAGTAATTCCAAGGCGATCCAAACCAGCTGCGGCGAGGCATACTGCGTCGATTCGGTCCGATTCTCCGGTTGCTCCGAGGCGATCCAATCGTGTGGGAACGTTTCCTCTTATTGCGCGCAGCTTGCAGCCAAGAGCTCGGTTCAACTGAGCCTGCCGGCGAGGGCTGCTTGTTCCTATGACCAAATCGCTCACTTCACCTACACCATGAAGCGCATCGGCCGCTAACTTCATCTGTTCCGCCGATTCGAAGACGAGAACGTCGTGAGGAGAAGCTCTTTCAGGTACAGCCGCCACAACGAGTCCGGGCGTGATTGCGGTTGCCATGTCCTTGTAGCTATGAACGGCAAGGTCAACATTCCCATCGAGTAACGCCCGCTCAAGCTCGCCTACAAAGGCCCCCATCGACCATGAGGCTTGGCCATCAGCAGCGCCCTGCTCTCGATCTCCTGTGGTCGTGATGACGACAAGCTCTATCTTAAGCTGAGTCTGTTCAGCCAACATCTTGGCAACAAGCCCAGACTGTGTCATTGCAAGGTCACTGCCACGCGTTCCAAGACGTAGCAAACCCTTCATTGCAAAGCTCCAAAGGCTTCACGAGCCGCATTAACAGCAAAGCTCACATCGTCGTTTGTATGAGATGCTGAAATGAACCACGCCTCATATCCTGACGGCGGGAGCCAAACACCACGATCGAGCATCTCATGAAAGAACGACGCGAACAGCCGATGATCGCACGACTTCGCATCCTCGAAGTCTTGCACTCTCTGCTTACAAAAGGCAACCCCGAGCATGCCTCCAATTGCCTCGGTTTGCAGATGAACAGCGTATTCATTCGCAGCTTGCGCGAGTCCTTCGGCTAGAGCTAGCGTCCGAGTACCGATTGTGTCGTAGAACCCATTGCTGCTGCAGAGTTTAAGTGTCGCAAGGCCGGCTGCCATCGCTACAGGATTCCCGCTCAGCGTACCGGCTTGGTACACCGGGCCTGCAGGGCTGACCTGCTCCATGATCTCAGCGCATCCCGCATAGGCCGCCACAGGCATTCCGCCCCCAATAACCTTCCCGAGACAAGTCAGATCCGGCTCGATGCCACATAAACGCTGATAGCCACCCCAGGCAACCCTGAACCCGGTCATGACCTCATCAAAGACCAGCAACGCACCATGCTTGGTACAAAGTTCTCGCACCGATTCCAAAAAACCATCACTTGGAAGCACGAGACCCATGTTGCCAGCAACCGGCTCAACCAGAACTGCGGCGATCTCTCCGGGGTGACGTTCGAACATGCTTTGTACCGAAGTTGCGTCGTTGTACCGACAAGACAGTGTCGCGCGTGCCAGCTCGCGATTGATGCCTGGAGAAGTCGGAACGCCATGTGTGATTGCCCCTGAACCCGCTTCGACAAGCATGGCATCCGCATGCCCGTGATAGTTCCCGGCAAACTTGATGATGAGGTCTCGCCCTGTTGCCGCACGAGCAAGCCGCACTGCACTCATGCACGCCTCGGTGCCGCTGCTAACAAAACGGATCCGGTCATGGCCAGGTAAAGCAGAGAGGATCAACTCCGCTAGGTTTGTCTCATCCTCGCACGGCGCTCCGAAGCTCAGACCCCGATCCACTGCACGATAAACCGCTTGGGTCACATCTGGGTGCGCGTGACCCACGATCGCTGGTCCCCAAGATCCTACAAAGTCCAGATAGCGATGGCCATCGAGGTCTTCGATGTACGCCC
>JBCDAP010000427.1:0-2610 GCA_039185335.1 Planctomycetota bacterium
GACCAAAGCAACCAGCACGATCTCTCATCAGCGATGAAACCACCGGTGGTGGGGAACATCGCCCCGGCCGCGAAATCGATCCCGGTTCCAGAGAAGCCTGTGGAGGTCTTTCTGTCGCCACGCGTGGTTGATCAGACGGCCTTTGACGATCTTTCTGCTTCTCTCCGAGCGATGATCGACGAGGCTCGCGCCGAGCGTGAGGCCCTCTCTGCGGCAGCGAAGCAATCTCGACAGGCTCGTGAGGAGCTCGCCGAGGCGGCCGCGAATCAGCGCAAACAGCTCGAACTGGCGTCGAAGCTAGTGAAGGCCGCGGGGGATCGAGCAGACCAGGTGACAGCCAACATCGACAACGCCGACTCAACGCTGACGGAGCTTCGGACGCTGGCCGAGACCGCCGCCAAGACCATCGCATTGACGAACGAAAAGCTCGACACGCTGGCACAGGAACGGGCCGAAGCCTTCGATCGCGAACGCCAACAGGCGCTGCGCGAGATGGTCGAGCAGCGCTCCGCGGCGGTTCAGGATGTCACGCACATCGCGACCACGGAGAAGGAGAGCTTCGTCAAAACTGTTCGCGACCATGTCCTTCAGTCTCGCGAAGCGGTCGGGGCGGTGCTGAATCAAGTCGAAGCGATGCAGAATGAATTCAAGGCGAGTGCCGAGAAGACCGCCGAAACGGTTATGGCTTCGATCAGCGACCTCGTTGATCAGGCCCGTAGCTTCACGGTCGATTCGGATGATCCGAGTTCTCTCCCGGCACTTCTCGCTCGTGCCCAGATGCTTGCCAAATCGCGGGAGGATCTCGAACGCATCTCGGCGGAAGCTTCTGGAGCCGTTGCCAAGCTCGATGAGACGTTGGCTGAATCCAAGATGCTTTTGTCCCTCGCGTCATCGCGCCAAGACAAGGCGGCCGAGTCGCTGAATGAGATTGTTGCGGTTGTTGAGGAGGCGGAGAAGAGGCTCGGCGAGCAGGCAGCACGCTCTAAGTCAATGATCGTGCCAATCGATGATGCTCGCGAACGAGCCGTGAAAGCCTCCGACAATCTGGCTCGCGCTGCTGGTCAGACCGGCACCGCGATTCAAGAGGCGAAGACCGCAGAAGACGGGCTTCGCAGCCTGATGATCGATCTACGGGACGCGGCTTCTCAGCTTGAGCCCTGGCGTGATCTTCTTCTTGGCCGAGATGTTGTCGAGCAGGATCTGCCGGCTCCGTTGAAAGAAATCATCACACAATTTCGTGACGGGATTGCTCGCGATCTTTCGAAGATGGCCGGCGCGATGCACCTGGTCGCTTCGAATGCCGGAGGGCAACCCGATCAGGCTCCGCCAAGCACGCCGGCGTCGCCTCAGGCGAAGTCACCTGTTGTTGCTCCGCAGGTCCGTCCCGTGATCAGCCGACTGAGTAACCCGTTGCCGGGCGAAGATCAATCGTCCTGATCGAGTTCATCGTTCTCTTCTGCCGCGTCCTGGCGGCGTTCGATCGTGATGTCCCTCGGTCTCGTGAGGTGGCCTTCCTGTGTGCGAACGTGCACCTTTCGTTGTCTAACGAGTTCGAGCAGCGCCAAGAACAGGCCGATCATCTCGCCGCGTGAACGTCCTTCGAAGATCGCTCCGAGGGTTTTGCTCCCTTCACGTTCGATCTGGTCTTCGAGATCCGCGGCGTGCAATTCGAGCGGTGTGTCGTCGTCGAGAACCTCGTGATCGCCCAATCGATCGAATCGAACCGTCTCGTAGATCGTCCGGAACGCTTCAACAAGGTCGTACAACTCGACATCCTCGAGTTCCACTTCCTCGTCTTGTCCGCGGACCGCTTCTGCCAACGCGGATTTGTCGATCGCCGCGCGGCCGAGTGGGTATCGTTTCTCCCATGCCGCGCGTCTTTCATCGAGTTGGTCAGCTGCTTCTCTGTATGCCTTGTAAGCGAGCAGTGACTTGATCAGCTCCGCAGCGGCGTCTCCCTCATCATCGCGTTCTCGTTGCTCACCCGGGGTTGCCTCTCCATCCTGTTGGGCGTCAACCCATCGGCTCTTGAGCTCAACGAGTGTTGCGGCTGTCACCAGAAACTCGGCAGCCGTGTCAACATCGATGGGGCGTTCCCCGTTGGTCACGTCATCGAGAAAAGAGAGGTGCTGGTCCGTGATAGCGGCCACAGAGATTTCGCTGATCTCGAGCTCGTGCTTGCGGATCAGATGCAGCAGCAGATCGAGCGGCCCTTCGAACTGCTCGAGGCGGATTGTTGCTTCGCCGGTCACAACCACAAACCACCCCCTGTATACATGATTCGCAGCACCATGATTGCCAGTGTACCCTCTCAGAGTCTTCGAAATTGGTTCCTGACATGAATGTACGTACGGTCGGACAACTCGCTGCAGCCGCAACCCTCGCTGTTGTCGTTCTCCTTCTCATTATCGCCTGGCAACACGAAAGCCCCTCCAGTTCCCTCACTCCGGGCCAAGCGCCGCCTTCGGTTGGTGTTGCCGAAGAGGAATCTGTGGTCAAAGAGGCCTGAGCCAAGGAATGGATCCACACTCGGATTGGCAGTGTCCTTTGGTTCCCAATTGAATGATGGCACTCTCATTTCTGCTGAAGGTTGCCAAGTGATTGTTGGAA
>JBCDAP010000428.1:0-2610 GCA_039185335.1 Planctomycetota bacterium
CCGGAATGTTGACGCTCAAACGGATCGAACCTTCACCATCGTGCGAAGTCGCAATAAACGCATCCCCCACCCGTGTACCGAGCGTCGCACCTGTCACAGCAAGCCGATACTCACCCGCAGAAAGATCAGCAATGCTCAACAAGCTCGTGAGACCCTCCCCAGAATTGTCATCACTGCCGACCAAGGTACCGTCGGGTGCGTAAAGCGCGATCAGCGTGTCATCAACCTGAATGTTCCCTTCAAGCTCAAAGATCGTGCTGCCTTCGGTCGAGATCTCCAAGGCACCGCCGGCATGATCGATGCTGTACCAGAGGATCTCAGCCTCGAGGATCTCAGCCGTCAGATCTGTTCCAACACCGATCGTCTGAGCCTCAGGAAACAGATCACTGTTGAAAGAGAACTCGGTGTTTACGATCGACCAATTCGTTGCACCGGCCAGTGTCCCAGGAGTGTACGCCTCGAAACGCCAATCACCGGTTACAGGCGCCGGAGCAAAGCCCGCATACCATCCGCTGAACGGGGTCGTTCCGAGAAATATACCCTGCTCGCCTGCAACCGGGCCGGTGTAGCCGATGCCGTTCGGTCCGCTGATTGAGGCGTGCACATCCTCTTCAAAGAAGAAGGCAAAGGGTGAACTCGTGAGATCGCCACGCCATGTCAGGCTTCGAACCGTGTGCGTGCCTGTAAAAGAGCCACCGATCACCGTATTGCCGGCATTCCCCAGATCACCCGCCGCACTCGCGCTCGTAACCGCGAAAGATGATGACTCCGCAGCAACGCCCCCGGCGCAAGCCACGATCACGCCGCACATAATCAATTTGGCAACCATCTCTATCCTCTCGATAAGCAAGGAAGGGCCCAATCGCCCAAAAACTTCAGATGCACTCCGGTACATCCGCAAAGCAAGTCTGCAAAGACAACAAAGCCAAAACGGTTTGCTCAACCAACGCTTCTACGACGCCGTGAAAACATCGGCAGAAACCCGAAAGCCAATCCTGCGCACGACGGGCTCGGGATCGTCACAAAAGTGAACTCATAACTCATCTCCGGGCCACCCTGCCGCAGCCAAACCGTGTACTCCCCAGCCGCCAATGAACCTGAAAAACCCTGCGACAACGCCCCCTTGCCAACATCATCCAGGATGTCGGTTCCGACGGTTCCGTTGCCGGGCCCGTAAAGCGTGTAGCCCAATAGATTGCCGATGTTGATGGCGGTGATGTCATTCGGTTCAGTAAAAACAGGGCCGGACTGCAAACCAAAGAACGCGAGTTGGTCACCGCCCGAAAACGCGTTCACCACAAGCGATGTCCATTCTGATCCCTCGGCAACCTCAAAGGTGAAGTAGTCGATATCGCCATCGCCGACCATGCCGCGCAGCGTCGTGCTTCCGTTTGTCTCAAGCGTGAAAGCGCTTGGCTCCAATCGGTTGTTCGATAAATCACCCTGGCCCGACTCGTCCCAGCCGAACTGCTGAGCATCGCTCGTCGCGGCAATAAGCACGCCGCAGACATAGACGAGCGCAGGACAAAGAATGCCGAAACGAACCTTGATGTGAGACAAGAAGCACTTCATGGCGTCTCTCCTTGCCTCACTCTCTGATCTCAATCCCGAGCAAAAAGAACCCGCGCAAGGACAAATCAATCTCTCGAATTGTGAGGCACCTGCTCGAGAGATCTGGATCTAATTGCAATTGAGACACAATCTCAATTGCAATCCAAGCATAGCACGCTCTGCGAGCAAATCCCTCCACTCAAACATTTTTTTTACACGATGGCACTGATGCCAAATCACTCAGGCATTCAGCCCACCATCGATCGTGATGGTCTGCCCTGAGATGTACCCACCGCCGGGTGACGCCAAGAAACCGATCAGCTCCGCAACCTCTTCCGCGGTCCCGAACCGCTTCAAAGTTGTCAGCGGCTTCACGTACGCCGCGCCGGGGTTGTCTTCAACGTCAGGATTCATGTCCGTATCGATCGGTCCGCGCTGGAGGCAGGTCACCGAGATGCCACGCTCGCCAAGATCGTGCGCCCACCCTTTCGTCAACCCGGCGACCGCTGACTTGCTCATCGCGTAAATCGCGCTCCCCGCAAACATGCTGCGATCACCCATACAACTGCCGAGGGTAATGATCCGCCCGTGATCGTTCATCCGCTGCACCGCGTGGCGAGTGACATCAAACACGCCACGAACGTTCACCTGCATCGTGCGATCGAAGTCCGCAAGCGTGGTCTCCGTGATCGGCGCCAGCTCAAAGATCCCCGCGTTGTTCACCAGGATGTCGATCCCTTCCGAAAAGCGCTGATCAAGCTCGGCAAACATGCTCTCCACCGCGTCGGGCGAAGCCACATTCCCTTGCACAACGAACGCGTTGCCGCCCGTCGATCGGATCTCGTCGACCACAGCGCGAGCGTTGTCCGGGCTTGAGGAATAGTTCACCGCGACATGCGCGCCCTCGCGAGCGAGCCGCTTCGAGGTTGCCGCTCCAATGCCGCGTGACCCTCCGGTCACCAAAGCCGTCTTTCCTGCCAGATCCATGGCTGCTCCTTTGTTTCGTAAATGGTGATTAAAAATAGAATAGAAATTCTAAACATCAAGGCCGAAAAAAAC
>JBCDAP010000429.1:0-2610 GCA_039185335.1 Planctomycetota bacterium
ACGGGGTCGAACGATCGCTGATCGTGACGGTTGAGGGCGATGAAGCCTCCGATGAAAACAGTCGGCCGTTGCGCTTGGTTGTGCTCGATGCTTCGGGCGAAGAAGAGCTTACGGGTGTTGATGTCGAAGAGGGTGAGGTTGATCTCGGCGAGGTCCTGCCGAAAATCTGGAGCATCGGGCGTGAAGGGAAGACGATCTACCTCCAACTCACGCGCGGGATCGAGCGGATCGGCTCAGCGGTTGTGCTCATCCCGATGGTTTCCCACCCGCCGATCACGGATGGGCTGACCGCACGCCTTCGACGAGCAGTAACCGAATCACCAGCGGCGGTTGAGCAACTTAGCCGGCTTTCGCAGCGTCGTTTGCTGCTTCTGAAAGAACTGATCTCTGTGGGCGATCCGCCAGAGCGAAACGTCTTCTCGGGGTTCCGGACAGCAATGGATCGCGACCTTGTCCTCAAAACATCGATGGGCGAGATGCGTTTCGCGCTCGATGAGTCGGAGGCCCCAGAAACAATCCGCCACATCAGCACGCTCGTAGAAGGCGGCTACTACACCGACGTGGTCTTTCACCGTGTGGTTCGTGAGAACGAAACGGGCCATCCGTTCATCATTCAATCCGGAGACCCGACAGGAACCGGCTTCGGCGGGCCGGGATATATGGTTGACTTTGAGTCATCCGAAATCCCCCACCGCTTCGGGACGATCTCGCTCGCCCGCTCACCGACCGATCCGAACTCAGGCGGCTCGCAGTTCTTTGTCTGCCTAAGCCGGGAAGCATGCGCTAGTCTCGATGGACGCTTCGCTTCGTTCGGCCAACTCATCCATGGCGCTGAGATCCTTGATCGGATCTCTGCTGTCCCGGTCGGTCCAGCGGACGAGGACGATCCGCTCAGCCCACTCGAACTGCCGTTGACCCCAGTGGTGATTCGCGAGGCAATCCTGGTCGACGCTCCCGCGCACGGCACAGGGCGTGACGCTGCAGAAGCCGACGATGTTCCCGCGGTGGTGCGATGATGCAAAATGGGTGGCGTCTCATCGTCGGCGGGGTTGTCGTCGCGGGGCTTGCGGTTGGGTCAATCGGCGTTACACGAGTTCTGACCGAACCGGGCGGAAAAAAAACGCACACCCCGAAGCACGATCCGAAAGCGCTCGAAGGTGTCATCGCGGCAGCGACAGCCAAACACAGACAAGGGCTGATTGGGGAAGCGATCGCGATCACGAGTGAGGGCGTTGAAACCTGGCCCGAGTCACGCGAGATGTGGCTCGTGCATGCCGAGATTCTGATGGGAGATGAGGCATGGGCCGAAGCGTATGACGCATTTAGGGTTGCCTCGCGCTTCGGCGAAAACGAAGCCGATGCAGAAATCCGTTTCACGATGGGAACACTCGCGTTCCAGATGGGCAACCTCGAGCAATCCGCGAGTGATTATCGGCGTGCGCAACAGCTCGCACCAGGAGAAGCGAAGTACCCGCTGTACTTGGCTCAGGTTCTGCGCCGACAAGGCGATCTGGATGGCGCTCGAGCGGCACTCGGACGAGTCACGGTACTCGATGATTCCATTCCACAAGCCTGGGCATCACTCGCCGGGATCGCGAGCGATGCTGGGAACCTAGAGGCGGCACTGGAATATGCGCGAAAAGCGCGAACGCTTGCCCCAGAGGAACTGGGCTGGCGATCTCTCGAAGCATCGATTCTCCGCCGAGGAAACCGCGCCGAAGAGGCGGCCATCCTCATGCTGGCAGCCCTGGAAACACTCGGCGAACGCGAACCACGAGCCGAGATCGATGCAGTCGAGGAAGCGGCGTTGGCACTCGGGGCGATGGGTGAGCCTGATCGAGCTGCTGAACTCTGGGCACGAACAGCGGACGCGTGGCCAGCGAGCCCGAAAGCAAACTTCGAAGCCGCGGTGGGAGCAGAGCGGATTGGCGAAGCCTCGAAAGGGGTGAAGTACGCGGAGCGTGCCGCACTCCTTGGACACCCGTTGGGCGAAGCGGTCGCGGCAAGATTGCGCCAAGCGGCCGAAGGCACCTAAAATCAAGCTTGCTCAAAGGCGATCGGTGACTGAGTTTCGACCAACGCACGATAGTGAGCGATTAGGGAGTGAAGATGCGTCGAGCTGAGGTGATAAGCGCGAATGTGATCGCGAGCACTCAGACCAAGCATCTCGGCTTCACGCTCGGAACGGATCAACTCTCGGATAGCATCCGCCCAGCCCTGAACAGATGCCTGAGCAATGAGCTTACATGTGCTCGGATTCAGCCAACCAACAGCAGGATCGGGCGACGCCACCAGCGGGATACCCGCAGCCATCGCATCAAGAGCGATCGAACGGTGGCGGCCAGAATGATCGGGGAGTATGGCCATGTCCGCCGAGAGCACGAGGTCTCGGCGCGACTCAACGTCGGGTGTGATGCATATGCGTGAGGCAAGATCAAGACGAACAACTGTTTTCCAAGATCGACGTTCGCTACGGAATGCTGCCTCAGAAACAAAGGCCATGAGCGAACGTTCCTCAGCAACAAGCAAAGCAAGTGCTTCCAACAACGCCATGAACTCAGGAACGCCGCTCTCCGAAGAAAGCACCACAACCGTGACAGGATTGTCGCC
>JBCDAP010000430.1:0-2601 GCA_039185335.1 Planctomycetota bacterium
AGATGCTGCGGTCGTCTTCGACTTCGCTCGGTACCGCAATCATTCCATTACGGTGGCACGCACGCTCTCTGAGCTCGGAGTTACGCTTGTTGCGATCACGGACGGTCCGCTTTCTCCGCTTGCTTCACTCACACGAATATGGTGCGAGCTCAAGATCCCGGCAGTCGGCCCATTCGACAGCTCTATCCCCGCTGTGACTACTGCGGAACTCCTGGTTGCCGAAGTCGTTTATCAACTCGGCGATGAGGCGCGTGAGCATATCGATCGACTCGAGGCGCTCTGGCAGGCGACAGGCACGTTCTTCAATTCGTGATCTGCATGGGATTAGGCAGGCATCAGATGCGCCACTGCCGCTGCAGCAAGAACGGCACGAGCCATCTCTCGCGTCGGAACTGTTGGCTCAATAGGACCGCGAACAGAACCTTCCGATCCATCGAGGCTCATCTTTATTCCACGATCACTATCGTTGCTTTTGAACACAGCGCGTTTCTCGCCTGACTGTTCCCGGACAAGTGGCAGATGGAGAAAACCACCATAACGCAACACACCCTCAACCCTTACCCGCTTAAGCACCTCGTACATGATTTGGTTGCACAGAAAGAGTCCCGCATCTCGGCTCAACCGACAAGGAACGCCTTCCGATTGAACCGCCTCGCAAACTGTATGAACGGGAAGCGCTGCGAAGTAAGCATCGTCACCTTCGACAGCAATAGGCTCGTCGCGGCAAGTCCGCCCGGCGTTATCCGGGATGCGATAGTCCTTCAGGTTCAAAGCCACACGTTCGACGCTGACGTTCGTCCGAGTTTCAGCTTCTCCGAGCGCAATCACGCCGTCCGGAGCATGTTCCTTGATGGCTCTCTCGAGCATTGCGGGCCCTTCCGAATCCGTCACAGGAAGTATGGCAGTTCGTACATCGAAACTCCCGGTGATCTCATCAGTCAATCGCTCTGCTTCGATCGTTCGCACGACCATCTCGGTGCAATTCGTCCGTGCCCCTCCGAATGGCTCGAACCCTGTAATGAGCACCCGACCAGCCATTATTGCCTCCCCTCGTTACTGCAGCTCGGAACAGCGATGATGACGCCCTGCTCTTCAAGCGATTCGCGCACCGCTCGGACACGAACCATGGCATCGTGCTGGTCTGTGTGGAGGCAGATCGTGTCGCATTCAACCTTCACACGGTGCCCATCGGTAGAGACCGCTTCATGCTCAGTTGCGAGCAGAACTGCCTGCTTCGCTGCATCCTCAGGAGTATCGATCAGCGCTTCCGGGTGAGCGCGTTCAACGAGCCTGCCATCTGATCGATACCGACGATCGGCAAAGCCTTCGCGAATAACATGGACACCTTTTCGGCGCAGTTCGTCCTCGCTAGGAGATCCCGCAGCTGCCACAATTGGCAACCTTCCCGCTGCTTTGATCATCACCTCGATCGTGCCCGGATCCTCGTTCATCGCGTGATACAAAGCACCATGAGGTTTGACATGACTCAGTGCGGCCCCTTGAGCACGCACAACCGCATTAAGGGCGTCAATCTGTGCCTGGATCGAATCATAAAGATCGTCAAGTGAGATATTGATGCGTATTCGCCCAAACCCTTCGCGGTCAGGGTAAGAAGGGTGTGCCCCGACTGCACAGCCAGCCGCGATTGCTAATCGCACTGTCTGCTCCATCGTTGCGCGATCTCCCGCATGCCCGCCGCAAGCAATGTTCACCGAGGATGCCGCCGCGACCGCTTGATCGCCATCCGCAGTCTCCCCCGCATCTACATTGAGGTCGACCGATATCACCCGGAAACCCCTTCGGGTTGGACATGACTGTGGAGGACATGATCGAGACTCGATCGTGCGGCAAGGTCCGCTTGCCGAGCCTCTTCAAGCGTAACGCAAACGAAGCGGATGCAATCACCGGCACGCTTCTGAGCGAAAGAAGGAAGATCCGCAGCGATCACGCTTGCAATGATCGGATAACCGCCTGTCGGAGCCGCTTCGGGCCCAAGCACGATCGGGAGCCTGCTTGGAAGGAGCTGGATAGCACCTGGCCATGCTGCCTCGGTCTCCATGCTTCCTGAGGGCGGGTCGACGATCTTTTTGCCTTCCAATCGTGTCCCGACCCGGCTTGTTTCGACAGAAATCGTGTAATCGTCGCCCTCGAGCAGAGAGCGCACATCGCCGCTGATCATGTGAGTGTGTGGTCCCAGAACCACCCTGATTGATCGACGCTGCACGTACCGGGCAATGTCCGCCATCGTATCTCTCATCGAACGATCGCCAGACGCATCAGATGCTTCGGCGTATCTCGAAACACTCCCTCGTCGAATCTTGTCTCTCGCACGGAGTGGACGCCCATCGATCCCACCGAATTGTGCTGATACGTGCGTGGATCGGCTCCCGAGAACGGATTCGGTCACAATTCCTCCTCGCACACAGAGCAGGGAACACACACCGCTTGCGAGAGCCCCAATGCTGAGGATGTCGTCTCGCCGAGCTGAGATCGCTCGCCACATCGGAACAGGGCGTTGATTCAATCTCGCACTGACCGGTGCACCTGTAAGGGCGAAGACCACTTCTTTATCAAATCGAAAAGTCGCACCAACCAGCATCA
>JBCDAP010000431.1:0-2597 GCA_039185335.1 Planctomycetota bacterium
CATCCCCAACTCGCTGACCTACCCGATGATTCTCATAGGAATCGCGGTCCACCTGCTTGTTGTGCCCCTCTTCGACTTTGGGCTCGATCCGGTCGCTGTTTGGCTCGGGTTCGATGCAGGCGGACGACCCGGCTCGGCGTTTCCATCGCACCTCATGCAAGGCGTCGCCGGTGTGTTGCTGTGCTCGTTCATCGGGATCGTCTCGTTCATCGCCCGCGGGATCGGGGGCGGAGATGTCAAGGTTCTTGTCGCGATGGGCGCTTTGCTCGGTTTCTCGGATACTTGGCCCATCCTGATCAACTACCTGCCGATTGCGCTCATGCTCGGACTCGCCAATCTCTTGTTCAGCGGCGGATTGATGGCTCGAGCCCAAGTTCTCGCACTCAATCTTCTCATCATGCGAGGCGGCCAATCTTCGCTCCAAGACATCTATCCTTTCAAACCGAAAGAAATGCCCTTTGTGGTCTCGATTGTCTTGGCCATGATCATCACGCCGTTCTTCAAGTTGCACGAGCACCTCGGAGGGTTCTTTCCAGGAGCAGCACCATGAACGCACAGCTTTCTGCGATGCAAGCACGTGTCGATGAGCGTGTGACATTCGCTGCCCACCCAGAAGGTGGCGCGCAGCCGATGAGATGGGCGACGGACATCTTCTTGATAGCCATTGTCCTAGCATGCTTCCCCATCATCGGCAACGCCCGCTCCCTTGCCGAGGGCCCTTTGGCCTTCACCGGCTGGTCCGGCCCGCTTGTTTTCGATCTCGCAATGCTCACCGCATTGCTGCTCGGAACCGTCTCGATCCTCCGTCTCTTCGCACGCATCTTCGCAAGAGCCCGCACACTCAACCGTGCCGTGCTCCGCGATCAGCGAGGCACCATCGCGGTCGAATTTATTCTTGTCTTCATCCCGTTCGCTCTGATGGTCGGGGCCACGATGCAGATGGCTCTGCTCGGACACTCGGCGATCATCGTTCGCTACTCCGCGTTCGCAGCAGCCCGAGCCGCCATGGTCCACACAGCCCGTTCCGGAGCGCTGGGCAACGAGAACGTCACATCCGACGGAAACACCGCGGCGCACATGGCCGCAACGCTCGTGCTCGCGCCGATCTCACCCGAAGTCGGAGGCTCGCCCCCGTCCCAAGCAGACAAGATTATCACCATCCGTTCGGACGACTCCGCGCCGTACATCGACAATGCGTACGACCAACGAGCGAAGTTTGCCTTCGACAACACCACAGTCAACATCACCCTGCAAGATCCTGATTTCCAGATGCCGGTCGTCGGCGAGATCGGTATCCCCAACCCGATCGGCCCCAGGTCGGTCAATGTCGTCGTGACCTACCCCGTTCTGCTGCAAGCGCCAGGGGTCTCCGCACTCCTGAGCCCAACGACGCGAACACTCTCCGGCAAGAACGGGCACTACTTCGACCTCTCCGCGGAAGTCGAACTGCAATCGACCGGCCCACGCGAAATGGGTGCCCTGCCTTTGATCGTCGATTTCGTCGCCAACATTCTCACCGGCGGCGGCACAGAACCCTCGCTCGGGAGACCGCTGTGATGCACACATTGAGCAATCTTCTCAAACGCGCCGTCTTCCAGATCACCGCCCGCCCGGTGCTCGATATGCACAACGACCAACGCGGCAATGTCACCTTCATGATGCTCGCGCTCGTCATGCTCTTTGGTGGGATGGTCTCAGCGCTCGTGAACACCGCAACAGTGGTCGACGAGAAGATGCAGCTGCAAACCGCAGCGGACACCGCGGCGTACGCCTCCGCGGTTCACCTCTCTCGCGAAATCAATATGGTCACGTCCGCCAACATCTCCATCGCCCTGCTCAAGTCGGCGCAGGCGGTGACGATGGCCAACAACCTTGCATTCGCACAAGCCGCGATCAATTACGCTGCACACATTAAGGCGATCTCCGACATCATCAAGATTGCCAACGGCTTGGCGGCAATCCCCATCGTCGGCCCAGCGCTTGCTGCACCTTTCTACATCCAAGCCGCGGTTTACGGAATCCAGTTAGCGATAGAAGTTGTCGCGGTCATGGTGTGGTACTTCGCGACACTGAAAGGCATCCAGGGCATCCTGGAAACCGTCGGTATCTTTGCCGGAAACGGCGATCTCGGAGGACGCATCACCGAGCTCTACGAGTATCAGCAAGAGGTCATAGATGAGACACCCAGACTGATCGAAGAACAACGCGGCTACCTCGCCGAGTACTACCAGTGCGAAATACGCATCACCCAGCCCGGCGAAGACAACATCACAACGAGCATGAACTCTCCGCTAGAACGCGGGAACGGGCTCGACTTCGCTATCCCGCTCTCGCTCGCATACTACGGCTCACCCGTCCCCATGGTGCTCACCGGATCTATCAAGGATGAGGACTACGGCACAATGCAAGAGCAATGGCACGGCTCAGGCTCAGGCGTCAACCACTTCCTGACCAATCGCAAGGGAGCCGTCACCTACCCGGCTCTCTCCAAGCGTGAAGTCTTTACAAACACGAAGACCGTGCTTCCCTCGTACGCAGGAGCGGCCGCAGGGATGCTCATCCGTCGTGAGTACCACTCGCTCAAATCGAACAACCCG
>JBCDAP010000432.1:0-2579 GCA_039185335.1 Planctomycetota bacterium
CGGAGGCCGGCATGCGGATCGTGTATTACCTTGAGCGGGTTTCCCTTGCCGATGGCGGTGTGGCGCGTGCTGTGCTCGACATGGCCGCGGTCATGGCGAAGCTCGGTGAAGAGGTTCAGGTCGCGACTGTTGACGGCATGGATCTTCCCGATGAATGGTGGAGCGGCGGGCCCGGCCTGCCCCAGGCTGTCAAGATCTGTGATTCGACAGGTTTCCTTGGACGTCTCGGTGCTGACGGGTTGCAGAAACTCGAGCAGATTCTCCGGCCGGCGGATGTGCTTCACCTCCAGGGGCCTTGGGAGTTTTCCAATTTCCAGGCTGCGGAGATAGCAAGGGCTGCCGGCGTGCCTTACCTGGTGTCATCACACGGGATGCTTGATGACTGGAGTATGGCGCAGAAGGCGATCAAAAAGCGGCTTTATCACACTTTGTTTGCTGGCCCGATGCTCCGCAGGGCAACGCGTGTTCACACCACAGCTAAGGCTGAGCGCGATCAGGTTTCGAAGTGGGCCCCTGTTTATGAGGATTCCACCATTCCATACATCATGGATCTCGAACCCTTTCGCGAGTTGCCGGGTCCTGATCTTGCTTTGGAGGCCTTTCCGGCCCTTCGGACTGAGAAGCTCAAGCTGCTCTTCCTGAGCCGTTTGCACGTGAAGAAAGGGGTTGACGTAGCTTTGCGTGAGCTGGCATTGCTTCGTGATCGCGGCTTGGACTCGGAGTTTTATATTGCGGGAACTGGTGAAGATGCCTACGTGTCGGAGTTGCACCAGCAGGTCGAGCAATTGGATTTGAGTGATCGTGTTCATTTTCTTGGTCTCGTGACAGGCGAGGCAAAGCTTTCGCTGTTCCAGGCGTGTGATTTGATGTTGCTTCCGACAAGCCAGGAAAACTTTGGTTTGGCGCTTACAGAATCGATTGCGTGTGCAACGCCCGTGGTGACCACGCGGGGTACTGATATTTGGCGGGAGCTCGAGGAGAGTGGTGGGGCTGCGATCGTAGATCGCGAGTCTGGGTCATTTGCTGATGCGATCAGAGACTATGCATCGGATCGATCGATGCTTGCGGAACGAGGCGAGCAGGCGAGGAAGTACGTGTTCGATTGGCTTGATCCTGAAGTCGTGGGTGAGCGATTTCGGAATCTGTACGCGACCGTAAGCGAAGCGAAAGTTCGAGCTGGGGCAGCGTGATGACTGTTCTGCCTCTTTTTAATCGCCGATCACTCTTGCTATGTTCGAAGCAAGGAAAGATTTCTGTATCGCCAGCAAAGCTATGTGGCGTTGGATTCTTCGTATTTGGCATGATCACTCAATGAGCTTGTATGCGTTGAACAACAAGAGAAAGGAAGATTGTTTGTGAATCTATCCTTCAAAGTGCCATTGGTGCCCGATAAGCCAAACTTTGTGGTGATTGCTTCTGCGCCGAGTCCCTATCGCATCAGCCAGCACAGGCGATTTGTGGAGGGGATTCCTGAATTTAATCTCGTGAGCATTTTTCTTGAATCACAGAATTGGCAGTCGTGGAGCCTTGAGTTTCCACCTGAGATTCGTCCGGTCGTGATTCAAGAGAAAGGGAATGGTTTGAAGAGGCCCTCGGTTCTTGAGCAGTGGAATCGGGCCAACAAAACGATCGAGGTGCTGAAGGAAATCTCGCCTTCCTTTGTGATTTTGACGGGTTATAATTCGCTCGACAAACTGCGAACGCTTCGTTGGTTGAGCGGCCGGAAGATTCCGACATATGTGTTTTCAGATAGCAACATCCACGGGGATTTAGCATCTGGATTAAAGGCGATAGTCAAAAAGACGTTGGTTCGTTGGGTTGTACAAAACTCGTCAGGTCAGATGCCTTGCGGTATTTATGGCAAGGAGTATTGGATGAAGTACGGGGGAGATCCTTCGCGGATGTTCTTTGTTCCTCATGGACCCGACTATCGTGATCTGGATGCGATCTCGGAGGAACACATTCGCGAAGTCTCTCATCGATATGGACTCATCGATGGACGAAATCGACTCATCTATTGTGCACGAATGGTCGATGCGAAGCGGCCCGATTTGTTGATTGATGCGTTTGCTCGGATTGCGAATGAGAGGCCTGATTGGGATCTGGTGATGGTTGGGGACGGGATTCTCAAGGCTGAGATGGAATCGCGTGTTCCTGAGGCTCTGCGGGATCGCGTGCTTTGGCTCGGCTTTATCGATGATCCTCTTGAAGTATTCTCGTTGTATCGCGCTTCCGATGTGTTCGTTTTGCCCAGTAGTTTCGAGCCTTGGGCCGCGGTCGTTCCAGAGGCGGCCGGTGCTGGCTGTGCCATCGTTTCGAGCGATGTGGTTGGAGCATCTGGAGACCTTGTGCGTGATGGTTTGAATGGATTCCGGTTCCGCTCCGGTGATCTTGAAGATCTGGCCGCGAAACTGCTCGATGTGACGGCCGCCGGTGAAACCCAACGGTACCGGGATGGAACCATATCGGTTATCAAAGAATGGAAGGTTTCCGGAGATCCTGTTGGGAACGTGCGTCGAGCGATGGTTCAATCAGATCTGCTTGAAGATGCTTCGATTCCGAGAGAGGCTCGTTGGTGA
>JBCDAP010000433.1:0-2573 GCA_039185335.1 Planctomycetota bacterium
ATCTCCCATTTCTGGTGCCAGGCGTTGGAGCGCAGGGCGGTGATCTGGAGGGAACGCTCTCTGCAGCGGGAGACAATGTATTGATCCACGCGACGAGAGGCGTGCTCGACAAGGACGCCAAGAGCGAGGCCGTGTTTAAGGAAGGTGTTCGTTCACGATTGCTTGAGCTAAACGAGCGTATCGAAGCGGTTCGCCCTCGGGAGACGAGTCATGGATGAAACAATCGAGGCAATCCTTGAGGAAGTTGGCGCTGTGCAGCGAGGGCACTTCGTTCTTTCGAGCGGGTTGCACTCGGATCGGTACTGTCAGTGCGCGGCTTTGTTCGAGAACCCGGATGTTGCCGCGAAAGTTGCTTCGATGATGGTGGGGAAGCTTGAGGCGGAGGTTGTGCGCGCCGAAACGGTGTTTGCACCGGCACTTGGAGCTGTGCTGTGGGGGTACGAGTTGGCGAGGGCACTCGGTGTCCGGTCGGTATTCGCTGAACGGAAGTCTGGAGAGTCGTTCGAGTTGCGCCGAGGGTTCGCGCTCCGTCCAGGCGAGAAGGTGTTGCTGGCAGAGGACGTGGTGACCACGGGGGGATCGGTGATGGAGCTGGTGCCGCTCGTGCAGGAGGCGGGAGCGGAAGTCGTGGGGATTGCGAGTGTCGTGGATCGCAGCAAAGGAACATTTGATCCGGGTTTCCCGTTTGTCGCGCTTGCTGCGCTGGATTTTGCGACCTATGAATCAGGAATGCTGCCCCCGGAACTGGCCGCGATCCCGCCCAGCAAGCCCGGTTCCCGTCAGCAGGTGAAGCAGTAAGGATCAGATACATCGGCGATGCTCGCGATCGTCGGTCGTCAACGCGCCGTGAGTTCAGTCCTTCGGCAGAGGTAATCGAGCATGACGCAAGCCGCCCCAGCGCCTACCACCAAGAGCACCATCGCGCCCGCATCGGGCGGAGGACGACCATCAGAGGTTGTGCCGGCCCGGTTGGTGCTTGAAGACGGGACGGTGTTCGAAGGACGCTCGTTCGGAGCGAAACGCTCGACGAAGGGCGAGGCGGTGTTCTGCACCGGGATGGTTGGATACCCCGAGTCGTTGACCGACCCGTCGTACGCGGGGCAGTTGCTGAGTTGCACTTTCCCGATGATTGGCAACTACGGCGTGCCGGCTGAGCAGGAAGGGGAGGACGGGATCGTCCAGGCGTTCGAGAGCAAGCAGATCTGGGCGACAGGGCTCGTCGTGAACGATTACTCGGTCCATTACTCGCATTGGAACGCGGTTCGTTCGCTCAGCGATTGGCTCGAAGAGCAGGGTGTGCCGGGGATCGAGGGTGTGGATACGCGGACGCTAACCGAGCTGCTCCGCGATCGCGGCTCGATGCTCGGGCGGATCGATGTCGGAGATGACATCGGCAAGGTTGACGGATTCGATGACCCGAACGTGCGGAACCTCGTGGCGGAAGTGTCAACGACAGAGCGTCTGGAGTTCGGTTCGGGCGATCGCACTGTCGCGCTGATCGACTGCGGCGTGAAGCACAACATTGTGCGCTCCCTCATCTCTCGCGGCACCAAGGTCGTTGTTGTTCCTTGGGATGATGATCTCGCCGGACTCTCCTTCGACGGTCTCATGGTCTCCAACGGACCGGGCGATCCTGCACTCGTTGACAAAGCGGTCGAAACGGTTCGTGCCGTGCTCGCGAAGGATATCCCAACCTTCGGTGTCTGCATGGGGAACCAGATCCTCAGCCAGGCCATCGGTGCCAAGACCTTCAAACTCAAGTACGGCCACCGCGGACAGAACCAGCCCGTCGTCGAGTGCGGCACCAACCGCTGCTTTGTCACCTCTCAAAACCACGGCTATGCAGTCGACACGGCTTCACTCCCCGCCGACTGGCGTCCTTGGTTCGAGAACCTGAACGACGGCACGAATGAGGGTGTTCGTCACTCGTGGAAACCTTTCCGAAGCGTCCAGTTCCACCCCGAAGCCAATCCCGGCCCGGTGGATACGGCGTATCTGTTTGATGAGTTTGTGAGGATGATGCATCAAGCGTGAGGCATCAGGCACCGGGCATCAGGCATCAGTGATGTGCGGGGTGAGCAAGAAAATCTGATGCGCGTTCAGTCTTGTACATAGGCGAATTGCATGCTTCAGCTTCCTCAGACCGTTCTGATTCTCGGTTCCTCTGCGCTCAAGATCGGAGAGGCTGGTGAATTCGATTACTCCGGCTCACAGGCGATCAAAGCTCTGAAAGAAGAGGGGGTCCGGACTGTTCTGATCAATCCGAACATCGCGACGATCCAGACGAGCGAAAATCTGGCGGATGAGGTTTATTTCTTGCCGATCACGCCCGAGTTCGTGGAGCAGGTGATCGAGAAGGAGAAGCCGGACGGGATCTTGCTGGCGTTCGGCGGGCAGACCGCGCTGAACTGCGGCGTGAAACTCTTCGAAGGCGGGATTCTCGAGAAGCACAACGTGCGTGTGCTTGGCACGCAGGTGCCGGTGATCCAGGCGACCGAGGACCGTGATCTGTTCAATAGGAAGTTGGCGGAGATTGGGGTCAAGTCGGCGCGATCGAAAGCCGTGACCAATAC
>JBCDAP010000434.1:0-2553 GCA_039185335.1 Planctomycetota bacterium
ACGGATTCTTTGCAATCAACGACTCGATCTTTCAGGGCGGCGTCAACGATTTTTCATTCTTTGGAGGCCAGCTGACTTCATCCAATCGTGTCCTCGACGTCGATCCGCAGTTCGCCGATCCCGACGGTGCTGACAACGACATTTTGACTTCCGACGACAACGACTTTTCCTTGCTCGCGATATCTCCCGCGATCGACGATGGTGATAACGCCGGATTGCCCGTCGACCACCTTGACGTTGACCGTGACGCCGACACTTCCGAGACGGTCCCCTTCGACCTCGTCGGGCTGGCGCGGATCACGAATCTGGATGTTGATCTCGGAGCCATCGAATACTGTCCGTACAACTACGACGGAACGGCTCCGGTAGATATGTTTGATGTTCTTCGCTTTCTCAATGATGCCGAGGCCAACGACCCCGCCGCGGATCTCAATGGCAGCGGGCTGCCTGTTGATCAACTCGATGTCACCGAGTTTATGAACGGTGTGGAATCCGGTGCCTGCAACCCCAACTGATTGAAAGACGGTTATCTACAGATCCCTCTAACCGGGCCTTAAGGAGGCTCGGTTTTTTTGTTAAAAACAAACCCTACCTTGCAGCATCCTCATCTGTAGCAAAGCCATTCCGGCAGCGCCGTAGGGCGGCCATCTCGTCCAACACAAGCAAGCGTGCTGGTTGCTTCGATCAGCGGGATTCCAACCGTATCGCCTTCACGCAAGACCGTGTAAGCGTGGTCAAGCCGGGCTCGCCCACCTCCCGTAATGGACGTCCGAACGATCAACTGATCGTCGTAGAACGCGGGTGCCTTGTAACGCAACTCGAGCTTCGAGACGACAAGAAACAGACCTGCGTCTTCAACATCGCGATAGCTTACGCCAGCGTCACGGAGAAGCTGTGTCCGACCTTCCTCAAGCCAAGGAAGAAATGCAGAATGATGAGCAACCCCTTGCGGATCGCACTCGCAATAGCGAACGCGAAGAAACGTTTCGCCTGAGGTTGGCACAGGTCGAGACGGCGACAGTGGATGATCATGATTGCTTGCTACGTATGGCATGAGGACATGCATCGTAAGCAAGCCACCGCGGGCTCAGCAGGCAGACTGCAGATCTTAAAAAGAGCGCGATTCATTCCCAGCATTCCCACACCCTAAAGTCCTATAATAAATGTTAAGTATAATTAAATGCCCCTGCGAACTCCTAGAGACTTGACCAAACCAGAGATCATTCTGGGAGCACATCATCGGGACGCAGCCCCGCACGGTTTCTTGCAGGGTCATTCGCTACGGCATCCTGCTGATCTTCACGTGCCCAGAAAACCCGCTCGGCATCGCCCCAAAGCATCTCAAGGTCATAAAATAGCCGTGTTTCTGGCTCGAAGATGTGCACAACCACGTCGACAAAGTCCAGCAGCACCCAGTTGGCTTCTCGCTCTTTCAGATTCGAGCGATGCAGCGTGATATCGCGGGTTTGTGCTTCATCCTCAATGTTGGAACCCGCTGAACGCATCTGGCGTTCGGAAGTACCCGATGCGATAACCAGATAGTCCGTCAGCTGAGAACGCCCACGAACATCCAACACCAGCACATCTGTGCACTTGTCATCAAACAGTGTGCGAGCGGTGTGGATGGCAAACTCAGCGGCTCGGGCTTCCTTCGCGGCATCCGCGTTGCGCGAATACACCTCACGGGTCACGCCGGGAATAGTGTCACGCCCGTGGGATGCCTGTTCTAGGTGCTCTGAAGGCGTATTTTCGTTGATTTCCTGATCCGACAAAGGGGTTCAAACTCCAGGATTGAGGGCCATCAGGACCCGTTGAGAAGGTAAAGACTGTAGCGGCTGATCACAACCAATTCTTCATGTCGAGCTCATCTGGGTCGATTGATCCACTTCCAGCGTCCCGGAGTGCTCGCCGGAGCTCTTCATCATCTTCGGGTTGAGATCCACTCGATTCGTCGCGATCGAGTTTCACAACGCCGCGGCGCCGAAGATGCTGTGCTTCCTGATCTTCATGCTCGTCATGGCCAGGAGCGGGACTGGACCCGATCTGGATGTCTTCAGGGCGGACCAGGTCCTCCGCCTCGGCGATGCGCTCGTGGTAGCCAAACTCTTCGAGCCAAAAAACCAACGCCGCTTTTCTCAAAGGCAGGTCTCGTGTGAACTGCGGTTTACCAAGATCGGACTCTTTGGCCGAAACCTCACGGATAACACGGCTCAAGAAGACCTCAGAGGCCATATTGCCCGCCTGCCGACGTCGGGCCGCTGCCAAGATCCGCCGATCAGCGCTCACAACGAGCAGCCGTCTCGGAGCGTTGTTCTCTGCGATCAAACGCTCGATCAGGTCGTCAGCTTCGGCGGTTGGACCTGAGTACACGATCCGTACTCCAACGGGGGGCGATTCTGGCTCTCTTCCTGGCGGACGAACGCCGTCGCAGACTAGTGTGGCCCATTGGCGGTCGTCCCGCCTCGCGTAACCCGAACGGGAGACCAACCTGGCAAGCGCCAGCGGAGCGGCTGGATCCTTGCCTGGTCGCTCCTCGGGCCCCCCTCCCATCTC
>JBCDAP010000435.1:0-2553 GCA_039185335.1 Planctomycetota bacterium
CTTGAGGCAGCCGTGGTGGAACGCTCCATGGAGTTTGCACGAAATTGAAGGCACGGCCCAGTGTTGTCATCATCTGAAGGTCAGAAAGTGTACTAATCTGTCTTTGCGCAGAGGAGATCAATAAGGGATGGCCCTTAAGAGCGGCCTGTGAGCGAAAGCGGATGACTTTTTGTAGAGAGCAATAGGCTTGATGAGAATGTTCAAGCAAGCTGGGTGAGCACGATGCGGGGCACTCGATTTGCGTTCTCTTGTTTTTGTTTCTTTGTACTGAATGATCTAAGAGCGCACGTGTCTTTCGAGGCCGTGCTTCGACTGATGCTATTGGCGTGATTCAGTTTTTATCTCACTTGCCACTTTCCAGGATCGGACGGTGTAGTCATCAGAGGCTGAGTACAGTGTTGAACCATCGGGCGAGAAGATGAGATCGTTCACCGTATCTCGATGGCCTCGCAAAATCGCTACAAGTTCGAGCGTTGATGTATCCCAGACGCGGATGGTCGTGTCAGCGAATCCGCCGAAGAGGCGGGTGCCGTCGGGGTGCAATGCAAGCGCTTTGGGCGAGCCCGCGGAGCTTTCGAGCTTGGCGATCGGCTCACCGGTTTCGAGATCAAAGATGCGCAAAGCACCATCCTGCGTGCCAACGTAGACGCGCGGACGGTCAGGGTCGGCGAGCCAGGACATGACTGTCGATTTAAGTGGTTCGAAGCGATAAATCACTTCGCCGTCGATGCCAACCCACTCAAGTTCGGGGCGCGTCCGCAACCACGGGCCGAGGTGCTTGCGAGATTCGAGAATATGGATAGCCATGCTTTCTCGTTCAATCTCGATCGTCGGAGTGCCCGCGATGATGATGCCATCCGGGCCGGCATCAAGTGCGTAGCTGCGTGTTTGGCCGAATTCCAATGTTTGCTGCAACCTGCCGGACGGCACCTCGAAGATGCAGAGCACAATGTCGAAGGTGATTGGATCTTCACTAACCACATCCAGGGCGAGCACCGCAAGCTGGGTCGGGCTGATGAACGCGAAGTCGCGGACTCGCTCCAATTCGGGTGGGAGAACGAGCTGGTGTGCCAGGAGGCCAGACCCGGGTTCGTACACCATGACTTCAGTCGTCGTGGCACCGATGGTGTTCTTCCAAGGGACTCGCGAGGCCAAAGCGGTTCCGCTCTCGTTTAATGCAATCGCTCTTGCGAACGTGCTGTGGTGAGCGACAGTGTTTGGCTCGATAGCGTCTTGGATCCGCCAGATCCGAATTGCTCCACCGTCTGCGCTGTAGAGCGTTTCTCCGTCGGCGCTAAACACGAGCGCGATCACGGTGCTGTCGTGCCCGATCAATCGCCCGATCGGTTCTCCTGTCTTGGCATTCCACAGCTTGATCACACGGTCCTGCCCGCCGGTGGCGAGGATGACGCCGTCAGGGCTGAAAGCGACGCTCATGGGTGCGTCGGAATGGGCTTCCGTGTGGCCCCAGAGTTTCTGCCCCGTTGCTGCGTCGTACAGATCGATCCGCCGGTCCAGCGTGGTCACGGCAATACTCTTTCCGTCTGGCGAGAACTTCGATTTCGAAACGGCCTCACGCAGAACCCCTAATTCCACGGGCTCGTGCTCTTCTCTGATCGATAATACGGTGGGGAATCGACCGACCGAAACGGCCCAACGACTCAAACCCGGATCGAGCGCAGATTGATAGAACCACGGTTTGTCAACATCTTGCTGATACGCAACGCTCCGGAGGAAAGCCTCTGTGTTGGCGGGCAACGGGTCGTAGCTTCTCCACGGGAGCCCGATTTCTGGATCACCATCCCAACGCCAGGACTCTTGCCCAGAAACGAGGTCGCGGACGACGAAGTCGCCAGAAGTGATTTCAAAGAAGATGACGCTGCCGGTGTTTGGATCGGTGCCGACGCACCACTGGTCCTTGTTGGTCTTCCAGTGACCGAGTGATCGAAGCGTTCCCATCTCGAATGATTCGAAGTGGTGCTCCGAATCGAGGTAATGCACTGCGGTATGGAGGGTCTTCTCGTCCTTGCTGAGCCAGCATGAGCCGAACAGAAAATGTTCCGCTTCCCCAGTCCAGGGATGACTGCGTGCGATGTGATCAACGCTGGCATCGAGTTCGCCCTGGAAGTGCCACCATTCCCATCCGCGGAGCGCGGGCGGTGCGTTGTCAAGAAACTCGCGTGCGAGACGCGCGTCCCCTTCCCGGATTGCCGCGGAAGCAGCGGAGATCGCGGCCTGGTATGCCGCCCTGTCGGCACGGGCAGCGGTTTCCTCGGCCACTCGCTGCGCAGCGACCGCGCTGAAGGCAAACCAGACCGCGATGATTGCTGTCGAGAGCAACAGAACTAACCCCGTGACCGAGGCACCCACCGCAACCCGGTGCCGCTTCGCAAACTTCTGGACCCGATACCAGCGTGCGTGCTGTTTGGCGGTGATTGGTTCATCGCGGAGCGCACGCCGGAGATCGTCTCCGAATGCTGCTGCAGAGTCGTATCGGAGTTCGATATCCCGATCCAGAGCTTTCGCGGCGATCAGGCTCAGATCACCGCGGAA
>JBCDAP010000436.1:0-2542 GCA_039185335.1 Planctomycetota bacterium
ACCTCGAGCCGGGCCCAGAAGAAGGAGCGGAAGAAGAAAGAGGAGATGCTCTCGACGGTCGCGAAGCACGACAAGGTCGTCCTGGGATCAGGAATCATCGGGACGGTCGCGGAAGTCCGCTCGGATGAGGTGGTTCTTAAGATCGACAACAACACGGGGGCAAGGCTGACGGTGCAGAAAGCTGCGGTCTCGAGCATCCTGAAGAAACACGGACAAGCATCAAACCAAGAAGAAGAGCAAAGCTTCGGCGATGAACAGCTCGAAGCGGAACTGGAGACAGCGGATCAGCGTTGAACGCGGCCCGCAAACGAGAATTCTGAACACCCACAACGACCCTCTCGGCAGCAACTCATGAACAAGCTTTGGACCAACATCGGTCTGGTGATCGCCCTGATCCTGATCTGTCTCGCGGTGATCCACCCGCCCGAACGAAACCTGCGTCTCGGCAAAGACCTCGCGGGTGGTGTGTCGCTGACATACACCATCACCGTCCCGGAAGATTCGAAAGACCAGCAGGGAGACATCGACAAGCTCATTACCGTGCTTGGCGATCGCGTGAACCCCACCGGTGCGTTGGAGATTGTGTTCGAGCAGATCGGGCGTGATCGTCTGGAGATCACCATGCCGCTGCCCAGCGATGCGGTGAAGGCGATCCGTGATGCCTATGAGGCTGAGCTCGCGAAGTTTGATGCCTACTCCGTCGAAGTAGGGGCATTCGAGCGAGCGATGCGCCAGCAGGGTCAAGGTCAGATTGCGGCTCTGCGATCACTCGCCGATACGGAGGCGAGGCAGGTGCTGCTCGAGCCAGTGATCACTGCCGCCGAAGCTGCGGGTGAAGCCCGGCAGCGATACACAGATGCCGAGATTGCAGGATTCGCGAGCGAGGAAGAGGAACTCGAGCTTCTGAATGCGGCGGGCATGGCGCAGCAGGAACTGCTGGTTTCTCGCGAAGCGTTGCTGGATCGCTTGGTGACAACCGCCGAGCTCGAACGCGTGCTCGAGCTTCCTGAGGAACGCGTGTTTTTGGAAGGAGTTTTGATTCCTTCACAGCGTTCGCTCTCTCTCGAGAGCATCCGTGAACGGGTCGCGGATCTGCCTCGGGCTTCGGGCTTGGTGGGCGAACCGATTATCGACCCTGAAGAAGCAGCCACCATGGGGATCGCCAAGCAGGCAGAGATCTTCGCGGAGATGGCTCAGGACGAGACACTGGAGCGTGGCTCGATCATCGCGGCGTACAACAACTTTCGCGCGAGCCGTGATGGGCTTGACGATCCGAATGATCTGAAGCGTTTGCTCCGAGGCGCCGGTGTGCTTGAGTTCCGGATCGCTGCAGAGTCCGAAGCGAACGCTCTCGACGCAGCAGGACTGCGTGAGCAATTGCGTGTTGCCGGGCCGGCAGGCGTGACATCCGAACGTTTCGTCTGGTCGCCCATCAACAAACTCTCGGACTGGTCGCAGAATGTGCAACAGCTCGAGGCGGCGATCGCCAATCCTGTGGGCTTCTTTACATCGATCGGGCTGATCGGAGAGGTGTATCAAGGACAGGTCTATCTGCTGCTTTATGACACACCTGAGATGCGGCTGACCCAAGCGGAAGCGAACGGACAGTGGCAAGTGACTTCGGCGGCGCCGAGCAGAGATAGCTACGGGCGTGACGCGGTTTCGTACACGATGAACCCTTTGGGTGGCAGCGAGATGGTTCGCCTAACCGAACCAAACCGAGGCCGCCCGATGGCGGTGCTGCTCGATGACAAGATCTACACCGCACCGAATATCAACTCGACCCTCGCGCGGAACATCCAGATCACCGGCAGCTTCTCGGCGTCGGATATCCAGTACCTGATTAAAACTCTGAACGCAGGTTCGGTGGCGGCGACGCTTTCGGTCGAACCGATCTCGGAGAACACGATCGCGCCCGAGCTGGGGCAGGACAACCTCGATGCGGGTATGGAAGCTTCCTACTGGGCCCTTGGAGCGGTCGGCGTCTTCATGGTTCTGTACTACTTCGCGATGGGTGTGATCGCTTTGATGTGCCTGAGCGCGAGCGCGGTCATGATTCTCGGTGCGATGGCGCTCGCCGAGTCAGCATTCACGCTGCCGGGCATCGCGGGCATCGTGCTGACGTTCGGCATGGCCGTCGATGCGAACGTTCTGATCTACGAGCGTATCCGTGAAGAAATCTTCGCGGGCGAAGATCTGCGCTCGGCAGTACGGATCGCTTTCAAGAAAGTGCTCTCGACTATTGTCGATGCGAACGTCACCAACCTGATCGTCTGCTTCGTCCTGTTCTACACAGCAACCCAGGAGATTAAAGGTTTCGCGGTGACACTCGGCATCGGTGTTGTTGCCACAATGTTCTCGGCGCTTGTGATTGCCAAGCTGATCTTCTCGGCGGTCGTTGACGAGATGAAGGTCAAAAAGATGAGCCAGCTGCCGATCGCGATCCCAGCGATCGACAGATTGCTAACTCCCAAGGTGAATTGGATCAAACTTCGCCCGGCATTCGCGATCATCTCCCTTGTTCTGCTCAGCACCGGCGGCG
>JBCDAP010000437.1:0-2540 GCA_039185335.1 Planctomycetota bacterium
AACCCGCTGCTGGTTTCGGTTCGGTCGGGGGCTGCGGTGTCAATGCCGGGGATGATGGACACAATCCTGAATCTCGGGCTCAACGATGAATCGGTTCTGGGCCTTGCAAAGCTAACGGATAATCCCCGGTTCGCGTACGACACATATCGGCGTTTGATCAGCATGTATGGCAATGTGGTGATGGGCATTGATCATCGGCACTTTGAGGACGCGTTCGATGCGCTCAAGCACAAGCTCGGCGCGGTGAAAGATACCGATCTTGATACCGATGGATACGCGGATTTGTGCGAAACGTACAAACGGATCTACCGGGCACAGGTGGGTGATGTCTTTCCGCAGGATCCGCTTTCGCAACTCAAGCCCGCGATCGAAGCGGTCTTCCGGAGCTGGAACACGCCACGAGCGGTGCGTTATCGACAGATCAACGGTATCTCGGGCTTAGCTGGGACCGCCGTAACGGTTCAGTCGATGGTCTTCGGGAACATGGGCGACGATTCCGCGACGGGTGTTGCCTTTACGCGGAATCCATCAACGGGTGAGAACGCGTTGTACGGCGAGTTTCTCGTGGATGCGCAAGGAGAGGATGTGGTTGCCGGGATCCGCACGCCCGAGCCGATCGCGAACATGGCTGCGTGGAGCCAGCGAGTGTACAACCAGCTCACCGAGACCAAAGCCAAGCTCGAAGAACACTACGGTGACATGCAGGACATCGAGTTCACTGTTGAACGCGGTGAACTCTTCATGCTGCAGACACGAACAGGAAAGCGATCGGGTTGCGCTGCTGTGCGCATCGCTTGTGATCTTGCGCGAGACAATGCGATCAGCATTCCGGAAGCTTTGCTTCGTGTTCCGGCCAATGATCTCATTCAATTATTGCTTCCGAGATTTGATGATGAAGCGAAGGAAGGGGCAGAAGTTCTGGTGATCGGTTTGCCCGCTTCCCCTGGGGTTGCGGTGGGGCGTCCGGCGTTCACCGCTGAAGAGGCGGTGGAACGGGCGCACGCCGGTGAACGTGTGATCCTGGTTCGTCAGGAGACATCACCCGAAGACATCGATGGCATGCATTCCGCGGTCGGGATCCTGACCGCGACGGGCGGTATGACTTCGCACGCTGCTGTAGTCGCGCGAGGGTGGGGCAAGTGCTGCGTGGCTGGTGCCGGGGCGATCCATATCGATGTGGATAGCGGGCAATTCACGGTCTCGGGGCGGACATTCGGTCGTGAGGACACGATCTCGATCGACGGCTCGACCGGCGAGGTCATGGAAGGCACGATCGAGACCACCGAGCCGGAGCTGTCAGGCGACTTTAACGTGCTCATGGAATGGGCGGATGAACATAGGAAGCTGGGCGTTCGGACGAACGCGGACACGCCCTCTGACGCACGGCGTGCGCGCGAGTTTGGTGCCGAGGGGATCGGCCTGTGCCGGACTGAGCACATGTTCTTCGAGCCTGACCGCATCAGTGCGATGCGTGAAATGATTCTTGCCGAGAGCGAGTCGCAGCGTCGAACAGCGCTTGCTAAGTTACTCCCGTTCCAAAGAGCGGACTTTGTTGGTTTGTTCGAAGCGATGGAAAGCCGGCCTGTCACGATTCGTTTGCTTGATCCGCCGTTGCACGAGTTTTTGCCTCGGGATCATGAAACCCAAGCCGAGCTTGCGCTCGAGACGGGTGTTCCGATCGAGGAGATCAAACGCCGGATCGCCGCGTTGCACGAAGTGAATCCGATGCTTGGTCATCGCGGTTGTCGTCTCGCGATTACGTATCCCGAGATCCTCGAGATGCAGGTGACTGCGATCACGCATGCAACAATTGAGTGTCACGAACGTGGTATCAAGGCGATGCCCGAGATCATGATTCCTTTGGTCGGGCTTGCGGCGGAACTGAGTTCGCTTCGGGCTCGGGTGAGTGCCGTGATCGATCGTGTCAAGGCTGAGCAAGGGTTTGGTGATGCGCTCGACATTCCGATCGGCACGATGATCGAAATCCCGCGTGCCTGCGTGACCGCGGACGAGATCGCAGGTCATGCCGACTTCTTCTCGTTCGGTACGAACGACCTCACCCAGATGACCTTTGGGTATAGCCGAGATGATTCGGGCACATTCCTGCCGGGCTATGTCCAAGAGGAAGTGCTCCCGGCAGATCCGTTCCAGACGATCGATGAAGCCGGCGTAGGAGCTCTCGTCGGTGTGGCGGTCGAGAAGGGGCGTCGGGTCAACCCATCACTCAAACTCGGGATTTGCGGCGAGCATGGTGGCGATCCAGCTTCGGTAGGTTTCTGCCACGAGGTTGGCTTGGAGTACGTTTCATGCTCACCTTTCCGTGTCCCGATCGCACGTCTGGCGGCAGCGCAGGCCGCTGTCCGTTCGCAGAACAAATAGATCGACCAGATAGACGATCCGGATTGCTCGTGCAATTCATTCGGGCTTTGATTGGTCCATTCTCGTCTGAATAGCAGAATAAAGCCGTTTCTTGTCAGGTAAACCGCTACACTAGCCCCATGGATTTCGGGGCTTGATTCCATGCGGATTCTCCTTCTGAC
>JBCDAP010000438.1:0-2539 GCA_039185335.1 Planctomycetota bacterium
ATCTCGAGCATGCCGATGACGGACATATGGAAGAGCGTCAGATGCAGATCGAGATGAACCCGCTCGCACGCTTTATCGTCGGCTTCGGTTCTCCCGCGCTTCTCATCGCATTCAAAATGGCTTCCATCGCGGTCACGTGCGGCTCGCTGTACTTCGTCCGTAACTTCCGCCTCGGAGAGATCGGCGCGGTGATCAGCTTTGTCGTTCTCGCGGTGCTTAGTCTGCAATGGGCGCAATACAACAACACGGTGCTGAGCGATGAGAAAGTCATCGCTGCGCTCATGACTTCTGAGCCGATGTGCGAGACATGGGTCCGCCTTCCTTAATCGACCCACCGCTCTTTGCCGTTCGTGCAGCTTGAGCCGCCAAGCGGATCGCGGCCGACATCGATCCCGCATCGGCTTTGCCTTGCCAAGCAATATCGAAAGCCGTCCCATGATCCGGGCTGGTTCGAATACGCGGCAACCCCGCGGTCATGTTCACAGCCGAGTCGAAAGCCAGCAGCTTCACCGGGATGAGCCCTTGGTCGTGGTACATCGCAATCACGATGTCATACCGCCCATTCACCGCGGCGTTGAAGATCGTGTCACCTGGGAATGGCCCTTGCACATCAACCCCTTGCGACTGGGCAAGAGAAATGGCCGGCGCAACCAAACGCTTTTCCTCATCACCCATCAATCCATCTTCCCCGGCGTGAGGGTTCAACCCACACACCGCGATCCGCGGAGAAGCAACGCCGAGCGATCGGCAGGCTTCATCTGCAAGAGAGATCGTGTCGTGCACACGTCCGATCGTAAGAACATTGCGAATCTCATAGAGCGGGATATGAGCCGTCACCAGCATGACACGCAGCCGAGGAGCAACAAACATCATCCGGGTGTTCTTGGCATTCATCCGCGACGACACCAGTTCCGTATGCCCGGGCCAACGTCCACGCCCGGCAAGATGCCAGGCCGCCTTCGAAATCGGAGCGGTCACAACCCCATCAACCGCGAGCGGATCGTCTTGAGGGCGCATCGCCGCAGCAAGGGCCGACTCGACAAATTGGAACGATGCTTCTCCTCCAGCCGCGGTCGAGCGTCGCGCATCGCAATCGAGAGACGACGGCAGCTTGACCTCGGGCTCGATAAGCATGACACGGTGCACACCCGAATCTGCCGCCGCTAATGCCGCAGTCCCTCCCTCGCCAACCCGCCACCAGAACGGCTCGACCCCGATCAACTCCGCGGCTCGCACCATGGGCTCAGAAAAGCCATACACGCGGAATTGGGCGAGCGATCGAATCTTCTCGTCAGCAAGCGATCGAACCACCACCTCTGGGCCGATCCCGCACGGATCGCCCATTGAAATCGCTAGAACAGGTTCACAATTTCGATCCGACATCATTGAAGATTGTATGCGTGCTATCCGGGTCGTCCGTGTTACAACATTGGCATGAACGATCACGAACAAAACCAGCCCGAATCCTCCGATCCTCAGCAGAGTGGCTCCGAGTCACCAGGCTCACCATCAGAAGAAACGAAGGATTCGCTCGCGTTTCTCGATGCCTTACCAGGACCCGAGATCGAATCGAAGGATGACGAGCGCCAAATGGGCACCATCGCGCACCTGCTCGGCCTTGCAGGATTTCCGATCCCCCTGTTCGGCATGGTCCTTGGCCCGCTCGTCTTGTGGCTGATCAAAAAAGAGCAGTCAGCCTTTGTCAACGACCAGGGACGCGAAGCGATCAACTTCCAGATCACGTGGTTGATTGTTCTCTTTGTCTTGACAATCCTCACCACGCTGCTGGGATTCGTGACATGCGGCATCGGCTTCCTGCTATCACCCGTGCCGGTCGTTGCATGGATCATCTTGATGGTCAGAGCCGCCGTCATGTCCGGCAAAGGGATCACCTACCGCTACAAATACACCATCCGCTTCATCAAGTGATCACCCGCTACACTACTGCTTATGCCTCTCCTCGACGTTTTTAACCTCGTCAAGTCGTTCGGCGACCGCACGGTCGTCCAGGGCGTGAGTTTTCACGTCGAGAAGGCCGAGATCGTCGGCCTGCTCGGACGCAACGGCGCCGGCAAGACCACCTGCTTCCGCATGACCATGGGCATGCTCGACGCCGACCGTGGACGAATCGAATTCGACGGACGCAATGTCACGAAGCTCGCGATGTACCAGCGTGCCCGCCTGGGCATGGGCTACCTCTCGCAGGAACCTTCTATCTTCCAGCGTCTCACATGCCGCCAGAACATCATGGCCATCCTTGAGGCTCACGGCGTCTCGAGACCCGAACGCCGCCAACGGGCGAGCGAGCTTCTCGAACAATTCGGGCTCACCCACAAGGCCCGCGACATCGCTCGAACCTGCTCGGGCGGCGAACGCCGCAAGCTCGAGATTGCCCGCGCTCTTGCCGTTGATCCGCGCATCGTTCTGCTCGACGAGCCGTTCTCTGGTGTCGATCCGCTCGCAGTGGAAGACTTGCAACAGGAAATCCGAAAACTCAAAGATCTCGGGATCGCCATCCTGATCACCGACCACAATGTCC
>JBCDAP010000439.1:0-2530 GCA_039185335.1 Planctomycetota bacterium
AGCACATCGCACGGGCTAGCACCACACGCTTATGCCGACCAGGCCCGAGCAAGTCCGACATCTCCACGCCCAAGCGATCGCACACCACCTGGGCGATGAACTCCGTCTTGATCGGCTTCAAATGTTGCGCTCCCCCCGTCTCACGAAGAACCCGTTCAACAAACGCACCGTCGATCATGCCCGAAGACCCTCCTCCCATCAGGCAATACATCGCTTCCACACGCGTCACGACCCCCTCCAGCTCGCGCACAGAACCGGCACCAGCACGCGCGATCGCGCGCAAGGCATCGTCACTCGCCAAGAGGCCACGACGTTCAATAAATTGGCGAGCGATCGCGTACCGTGTTTCCGGATCGGGCCGTTCCATCCGAAGAACCATTCCAGAGACGCACCGCGACACGATCGCCTGACTGAGATTCGCGATCTGCTTCGGATGGCCATCAGATGCAAGCACGAGCTTGGCACCATCGAGCTTCAGTTGTTCAAAGGTGTGCAAGAACTCGTTCTGCGTGCTGTTTTTACCACCGATGAAGTGCACATCATCGATACAAAGCAGATCCACCCGCCTGTACCGTTCTCGGAACGAATCAAAGTTGCCGCCCTCTCGCGCTTCCTTGACGACCGCAATAAACTCATTAGTAAAGCGCTCACCCGTCGTGTAGCGCACCCGCGCATTCGGGTGCATCTCGAGATATCGGAGAGCGATGCCTTGGAGCAAGTGCGTTTTTCCGACACCGCACACGCCCTGCAAGAACATCACGTTCGCTTGAAGCCCTGCATCGCTTTCGACAAAACGCTCCGCCGCGTTGTACGCCATCCGGTTGCAGTCACCAACAACAAAGTTGCTCAATCGCAAGCGGCCAGTCACACCATGCGAACGAGCACCAGAGCTCGGCACCGAATTCACCGAAACATCGACCGGTTCTTCAGCGACATCAACCGCTGTCTCTACTTCTTCATCGGATGTGTCATCGAGATCTGAGAACGCATCACGATCCGCCAACCAACGCACATCATCGCATCCGAGCACCTCTTGAGCCGCATCACGCACAGCTTGGCCGAACTGCTTCTCAAGAACACGAGCGTGAAACTCCGTCCGCACAACCACGCACACACCATCGTCTTCAACGCGCAAAACCACCACAGAAGCAAAGCGCTGGTTGAAGCAGTCTTCACCAAGCCGGACCGAAATCCGATCAGCGATGACTTCACAGGCATCCTCGTTCGAGGCGACCGGGCTGTGGACTGCTTTCACCATGTGTGAACCCCTTTGGGCAGAGAACACGCAGAACGCGCCCGCACCACATCTGTGCGGCTGAACAACGCGATAATCGAGATCCTTGTCAGAGCGCACCAACGTCAAAGGAATGACTCACTCCATTCCTGACCATCCTCAAAGAACACATAGAAGGCGCATCTCGGATCCGGCAATCCTGCCAGTGCTCAACAGAAAAACGAAGTGTTTCTCTGCGAGCGAGGCCAATCCATGACCGTTGCGCCAAATTAGCAAACACCTCCGCGACGGCAAAGGCTGCGCTTCAACCTAGTGTTTTCCACAACAACACAAATCCAAAACCAGAAAGCTTTTACATTCACAAAAAAGACTTCTCCACTGCCCCCCAGCTTCATGGTGGATGAATGGCGAACAAGTTTCGGGGATTTGCTTAAGTGATTTTCAAAGACCGCAAACCAGCGCTCGCCGACGGCCGAATTCAACAAATCCAAACGCGTCATACAGCTTCATCGCGGGCTTGTTCGCCAGATCTACGGCGCAAGTCAGAAAACCCTCGCTTCGCCCTCCCAACTTCCACAGCGCGAAACGCATCAATTGCGATCCTAACCCGATCCCACGAACCTCTGGCGCAATCCCAACATAAACCAGCTCCACCGCGTTCTGATCAGGACACGAATTCAGCAACATCGCCCCCACAGGACGATCTTGAAACCGAATCAATGTCCACAGCGAAGCATCAAAAATCCCAGTCGCACGGTGGCTGTCCAAGACGTCCTGCGCATCACGCAAGCCACACAAACGCGGACAATCGAGCGTATCCACGTACGACGCTTGCAAACCCGCCAAAAAGTCTGCGTCCGAAACCTCGTTGCCAGGCTCGAGACGAATCCCCTCGGGCCAAGCCGTCGGCTCCTCGTACTGCCCCGCTTTGGGCATCGGGCGACGCAGGTAAGCCAACTCGGCCAAATCTTCGAAACCCGCCTCCAAGTACGCCGGGATGCAGACCGACTCTTCCGTCGTCAACAGCGTTTGCGCCAGCTTGACCCCATCGTGCGCCCGGGCGGCGCGCTCAATCACACGCGCCAGCTCGCTCACACGCTCTTCACCATCTGGTGTCGATGTGAACAGGACCGCAGTCCGCCCGGCCCCAGGCACCGCGAGAGCCGCTTCCCGTGCACTGGGTTCCCCTTCGACAATGCTGCAGTAGAAACCGCTCAGATCGATCCCGTTCGTAGACGCAGCTTCCAAAAATCGGTTCCCGGCCCCCCGTTCCCCCCCTGTTGAAGCCTGCACAAG
>JBCDAP010000440.1:0-2525 GCA_039185335.1 Planctomycetota bacterium
ATCAGGACGAGCAGTGAGCGTGGCATCACCCGAATCGCCCGTCTCGACGTTTTCAAAGATCGCGGACGTTTCACCTGATTCTTCGTCGTGAGAGATCGTGATGGTGAATGATTGGCCGTCCACCGTCAGGCGGAAGGCGAGTGTCCGAGCCTCTTCGTTCAGCTCGATCATAGAGATCTGAGCATCGTCCGATTCGCTTTCAACAAGATCACCCGATTCGTGTTCGTCGCCATCTCCTCTTGCTTCGGATGCATCTGTAATCCGTATATCAACCTCGGTGCTTTCGTCTTCGTTGTCTTCGTTCGGGCTGAACGCAAGTGTCCAGCCACCCGACAACAGAGCGATCGTCGAATCGTCTTCTTCCTCTTCCCATATCACTTCGGGATTCTCTTCAAGGAAAGGGCTGTCCACATCTTCACGCAGCGGAACCGCGTGAATCACGGAAGCATCGTTGTAGATCCAATCGCCTTCCACTTGGCCATAGGTAGGGGAGAAGTGCCGAGAGGAGATGAAGTAAAGGAAGTCACCTTCGTGATCGAAGACTGGATCAGACGATGAGAAGTACTCGCTCGTGACCAAGCTAAGTGTGCCGGTCGCAACTTCGTAAAGGGCGATTTGCGAGTGCGAAGAATCGCTGTGGTTGGTTTCCAATGCCAGCCACGCCGAATCATGCGACCAAGAAACGTTCGAGACCACGGCCCAAGCGTCGGTCAAGATATCTGTGATATCGCCCGATTCGATGTCAATGATGGAGTATGTTCCGTCGTTGGTGGCAAACGCGAGTTTCTCGGAGTCCGGCGAGAATCCAAGGAGGAAGCGAAACATGCTTCCATCGTCGGTGAGCTTGCGCGCCGCTTCTTTGCCATCGGATTGGATGAGGAAAATCTCGTATTCGCCGATGGTCCCATCATTGCCGGTCAGATCTGGGTGATCGGAGAGGTAAGCGATGTGCTTTCCGTCGGGTGACCAGATAGGAGAACGAGCCATCTCCAAGTCGTCACGCACAAGATGGCGGACGATGCCTTCCTCTTCGCTCGCGATCGTGAAGATGTCGCCGCGTGCTTCGAGGACAATGCGTGTGCCATCGGGGGATAGAGTGGCTTCCTTGATGTACTGCGCGAAGTTGACACGATCGTCCGCAAGCGTCGGACGATCACCCGGTATGGTAATCTCGACTTCGGTGAGACGGTCCCGCGCGATGTCGTAGAGATATAGCGAAGAGTCGACTTGCATCACGACTTCACCGCGCCCGTTCGGGCCGGGTCCCATCGATGCAAATTGGATGTCGTACGCTTCGAACTCGGTGAGCTGTGTTCGCGCGCTGGTGTTCCGGTTGTAACGCCACAAGTTAATGCGATGGTTCTCCCCGCCGTCAGACAAATAGTAGATCTGCTGCCCGTCAGAATTGGGCACGAACATTGGTTGCGTGTCGGTGCCTTCGAAGTCGGTCACACGAGTCGATTCGTATGTTTCAAGATCGAGCAACCAGATGTCGGTGGCGTTGCCGCCGGTGTAGCGTTTCCAGGTACGGAAGTCTCTCGTCTCGGGCGTGTACGCGAGGGTCTTTCCATCCGGCGCCAGATCGGACATCGTCCCGTACGGCAGCGGGAGCTGCTCAGGGAGCCCGCCATCAATATCAACGAAGAAAAGTTGGCTTGCTCGGGTGTTCCCGTGCATGCCTTGCGTGAAGAACAAGATCTGATCCGTTTCATTGCCTGGACGATCGATCCAGGCCTGTGGGATCTCTGTTGCGCTGTGGTGGGTCAGACGTCGGGGGATGCCGCTGTCGGAACCGTCAATCGCCAGCACATGCAAATCACTATTGGATTCGTAGTTACCTAAAAAGGCGACCTGGTTTCCGTCGGGCGAAAACTGAGGAAATCGTTCCCGTCCTCGAGGCGTGGTCAGAACACGAGCTTCCCCGCCTTCGCGTTCTACGAGATAGAGGTTGTTAGCGAAGCCGAAGACAATGTGTGTTGCTGAGACATCAGCCTCAACGAACAAGCCGGCGTGCGGGCGATCGTCCTGTGCCGCAAGGCCAGCAGACAGAGACGCCACGGCAAGGGTGGAGATCACGGATCGTTTGGGCATCATCAGCTCAACAAGCCTCCAAAGAAGAGGGAATACAAGGACCAAAGGTGTGAGTGTATTGATTCCTGCCGCATCGGTTGCGGAAGATCACATGAGGCATGCAAGATGATGCAGATTCTGCTGATTATGCTCAGCCGACCCGAGTTTTTGGTCTACTGATGGTTGGTTTTGAAGCGGAACGGCTCGCCCTCGATCGGGATCACCCAAGCATCGCCGACTTCTTCAAGCTCGCCCAGATCTACGCCAGAAGCGTTGATCAGGAATGTCTGGGCTGCTGCTTCGCTCCCAGCAACCTGAAAAGTTGCCGCAAGCTCTTCTTCTACGCCGTCCGCGACGATTGGTCCATCGGTGAATGCCAGAGTAAGGACAGGAAAGTAGTGAGCATCATCCCCATATTGCGAAGAATCTTGCACGCTCTCACCGAACGCTTGCAC
>JBCDAP010000441.1:0-2503 GCA_039185335.1 Planctomycetota bacterium
ATCCTCGATGTCACGGGCGGCTTGAGTCGTTGCGGCGATCGAGGAGTCGCTGGGCATCCAGACGCGGATTTCGAACATGTTCCGATCGACAGGTGGGAAGAACTGATTGCCTAGGGAAGGCGCGATCACGAATCCGGCAATCGGTGCAGCCGCAGCGATCCCGATCGGCACGAGCGGCACGATCATGAGCTTGCGGAGTGCCAGCCTGGTTGAACGCGTGAGCCATTGCGGCGACACCCCATCGCGCCACCAACGACGCGGGGCACCGGCGGCGGTTGGCTTCGTGAAGATGCCCGCGAATGCAGCCGTGATCGTCAGAGCGATTGCGAAGGACGAGACGATTGCGAGGATCACACTTGTTCCGATGGAGCCGACGAAGTCGCCCGCGCTGCCAGGCAAGAGCATGATCGGCGCGAACGCCAGAACCGTTGTCAGGGTTGAAGCAGCCAGCGGTACCGCGAGATGGCGAACGGTGTGGCCGACCGCTTGGAGAGCGGACATGCCGCGAGCCTTGGCTGCGGTGACATCGTCGGTCACGACGATGGCGTTGTCGATGAGCAGCCCAAGGGCGATGATCATCCCGAAGATCGACATTTGGTGGATCGCTTCCCCGGTCACGTACCAGCCCAAGATGACCGTCGCAACGACCAGAGGAAGTGCGAGGGCAACGATGATTGCGGGGCGTATCCCCATGATCACAAACACGGCGAGCAGGATGACTCCTGCACCCGCAAGCAGATTCTCAATCAGAACACCAAGGCGCTCCGCGGTGTAAGACTCTTGCTCGAAGACTCTCTCGATGCTGATTCCGGGAGCCGTACCGAACTGAAACTCGGCGAGGGCGTCGTTTACATCACTCGCCCAGGCATCGACGCGGACCGCGCTGTCTACTCTCGCGGCAACCAGCACTGATCGGCGTCCGTCAAAGAATGCGATCTCGTCTTCGGGAGTCCGCCAGCCTCGAGTGACGGTGGCGATGTCTCCGACCGCGAGCACGGACTCATCTTCGCCTGTCGATATCGCGACACTTGCAATGCGTTGAAGCGAATCGAACTCACCTTCGACTTCAATGAGGACGTCAGAGGTCGCAGTGCGGAGGGCTCCGCCGGGCCTCTTGCTGTCTGAGCTCGCAACTCTGTCGGCCAGATCCCTCGGAGACAGGCCAAGTTCAGCAAGCTCATCCGGCTCAACACGGACTGTGACCTCTTCCTCTGGCGCACCGTAGATCCGGACTAGCTCCGTACCTTCGACATTGCGGAGCGTATCGGCGAGGTCCTCGGCTATCCGATTCAGAATACCACCGGATGGATCCTCATCAATATCCCATGTCACACCCAGAACGAGCGTGAACGCCGAGGGGTCTCGTTTGTCATCGACAAAGGGATCGCTTGCCTCCGGGGGAAGAAGCCCCTGTGCCTCGCCGACCTTGTCGCGGATCTCTGCGAAGAGTTGCTGGTTATTCTGGCTGGTGACTGATGGATCGAGCTCGATGGATATGACCGAGACTCCGGCCCGAGAGGTTGAATCGAGATCCTTGATCTCGTCGATCTCGTCGAGTGCATCTTCGAGCACCTCCGTCACGAGCGCTTCGACCCGCTCGGCGGACGCACCGGGGACCGGCGTGATCACAATTGGATCGCGATTGGTGATTCGCGGGTCCTCCAACTGCGGCAGTGAGAGTGCCGCCCAAACGCCACCGACCATGATCGCGACGACGGAGAGCCAGAGCAGGTGCCGGTTTCTGAAGTAGAGGGTGCTGAGTGAAGTGCTTTCGTCCATTGCACTTGTCATGGCATGCTCCGGTCACTCGGGGCCAAACCAAGCAACGTGCTTTGGTCGCGGACAGCCATACCCGGCGCGATCCGCTGAAGACCACGAGTTACGAATCGAACGTCCTCCGGTAGAGCCCCACACACATAGGCCCGATCTTCCACAGAGTGCAGCAACTCCACTTCGGCCCGGAGGATGTGGACTTCATCCGCGCTGCTGCCTGCTCTCTCCAGTGTGTAGAGCGACCACAGGCCTCTGGTGCCCTCGGTCAGTGCCTGCATCGGAACCCAGAAGCCTCTCGAGTCGACACTGCGGGTGATAGCGAGTCGGGCGAGATCACCATGACGAAGTCCGTCCAGGCGTGCGTCCAGTTCGATGATCACATCGATGGCGCGACCGCGCTGATCCCGGGTGGGGAGTATTGATGTGACGGTGCCCGGTACTTCACCCTCACCGATCCGGATCACGACAGACTGCCCGTTTGCGATCCCGGAGACCGATTTGCCGGCGACGCCGATGCGGGCCTGCGGGCGATCACGCTCGAGAAGACGAAGCACTGGAACTCCGGGTTCCACGACTCGACCTGTGTCGAGATGGCGACGACTTACGACCGCGTCGAACGGGCTCTTCAGTCTGGTCTTCTCGACACAGGTCGAGTCGTGGAACCCGGAGTTCCAGTGCTTCGTCTTCTCGAGCGTGATCGCCCGCAGGCCCGCATCGGCGTCGCCGGCAA
>JBCDAP010000442.1:0-2500 GCA_039185335.1 Planctomycetota bacterium
CGTTGACCGTGCTCGCCGGTTCCTTCATCAGCCTGAGATCGGCCGTCCCCTGATGATCGCGGGCGACTTTATTGTGGGGTTCCCGGGCGAGACCGATGCCGACTACGAATGCACACGTGATCTTCTTGAGCGTGTGCGATTTAAGAACAACTTCATCTTCCAGTACTCGCCTCGCCCAGGCACGACCGCTTACAAGCGTATCCCCGATGATGTTCCCGATGATGTCAAGCGATGGAGGTGTAACGATCTGCTCGCGCTTCAATCGCAGCACTCCAACGAGATCTCGCATCAACAGATCGGCTCGACTCTCTCGGTCTTTGTGGAAGGGCTTTCCAAGCGTGAGCGCAAGCGTGCGCCGAAGCCCGCCAACGCGGTCGCGTTGACGCTTGCCGGTCGAACGATGAACGATGTGCCGATGGTTGCCGCGACGAGCGCAAAGCGTCCTCAGCTCTCAGGACGGACGGATGGTGATCTCATCGTTTGTTTCGATTGCCCTGAGGGCAAAGCGCCGGACGATTTGGTTGGTTCGATCGTGAACGTGCGTATCACTGATGCGCATCAGCTCACGCTTCAGGGCGAGTTGGCCTGATCAGCCGCCGAACGAGCCCGCGCCGGCCTTCTGCTCGGTGAGCCAGTCATCCAGCATGTCCGTGACTTTTTCTTCGTACTGTTTGATCGTTGTCCGGCTGACCTTGCTGGACTGGTTGTTCAGCAGCATGACGAAGATCACGGTCCGGTCCGTGTCTGGGTCGATGACATAACCTGACAGAGCTGAGACGCCGTTCAGGTACCCCGATTTCGCGTAGACGTTGTTATCGAGCTGGATGCCCTTGAAGCGTGTCCGGAGTGTCCCGTTCCCGGGCGTTGCCATCGAGTCGCGGAGCATCGGTCCGAAGACTTCGTCGCCGTGGAACGACCGGAGCCATGAGGCGAGCATCCTGGGCGTGACCGAGTTTTCTCGGCTCATTCCTGAGCCGTCTGAGATAACGATCTCTTCACCCGCCGCCGGTCCGAGCCGCTCGGCCAAGACCATCCTGGCTGCGGCGGTGCCATTCGTCCAAGAGCCACTAAGCGAAGTCATCTCGTGCGAGACCCGCTTCAGCAACGCCTCGGCGTACATGTTCTGGCTGTTCACGTTGACCCGCTCGAGCGCGGTGGGAAGTTCGGTGCGCACCTTGGCAAGGATCTCGCCCTCAGGAAGGTGCTCGTCTTTCTCCACCAAGCGAACACGCTCGACTTCAATACCTGCGATGCTGAGGCGATGCTCGAGCAACGCGCCGAAGTAAGTCGGCATGTCGTGGATGGTGACCTCGAGCGGATCGGTCGCGAAGCGGATCGTACCGAACACCGTGATGTCGTTGGTTTGGTAATCGCGCGCGGCCCAAGGAGCGTGGTTGCCGCGGGAAGTGGTGCGCGTCTTGTTCGCAAGCTCGATCCAGGGTGAATGCGGCTCGGTTTCCAGCACAGCGGGACGCCCGGTCTCGCTCGGGTTGGTGTAGATCGTGATACAGTTGGTGTGGAAGTTGATTCCCGCGACCTCAGCGCAATACCACCGATTCAGTTGGTCGACCGGCCAGGCGCCGTGAACCCATTCACGATCAAAGACACGGTCATCAACGACCAGCTCTTTGATGTTCTTGATGTGGTTCTTCGCGACCGAATCTGCCCAGACATCGACAAATTCTTCTGAGGAGAGGCCCATCTCATTGAGCAGCTTCGGATCACCGAACGCAGGATCTCCATCGCCCAAGACGACGAGCGTGCCAGTGGCTTCATCCCATCGCAGTTCGGTTTGGAAGACAAAGTCCGGCCCGAGGATCTGCAGGGCGGTGCCGGCAGTGATCAACTTCATGTTGGATGCGGGGATGAACGATTCGTCTGAGTCCTTGGTAGCCAGCACTTCCCCGGTCTGGGCATCCATAAGCACTGCGCCGATGCGGCATTCGGAAAGTCCGCCCTCGCTCGCGAGCAGCTCGAATTGGGTCTGGAGCGGCTGGGCGATCGCGGACGATGCCGCGGCAAGGGCGATAACGAACATTCTTCTGACGGCTCTCATCTCGAATTGCAAAGCAGATGCCTCCATGTCTCGGATTAAGAGTATCGGTTTCGCGCTCATACTCTCACCACACCAGCTCAAAAGTGGAGCACAACAAGTTCGGCCTTTCTGCCAAGATCCGGGATACACTCTGCACCCCCATTCTTCTCGTTTCCTATCGATGAGGACGATCCAGATGCCCGAAGACAAGCCCCCGATCAACTTTGATGAGTTTGCCAAGATTGATCTTCGTGTGGCGACGATCACCGAGGCGGAGCCGCATCCTGATGCCGATCGTCTGCTGAAGCTTCAACTCGACGATGGTTCGGGGGAGGCGAGGCAGATCTGTGCCGGCGTTCGCGAATTTTACGATCCCAGCGATCTCGTCGGAAAGCAGATCGTCATCGTGGCGAACCTTGCCCCGCGAAAGATCCGCGGCGTCGAGTCCCGAGGGATGCTTCTGGC
>JBCDAP010000443.1:0-2499 GCA_039185335.1 Planctomycetota bacterium
GAGAATGAACCGGAAACGTCAAGAGAATGAGCACAATCAGCGCGTGCTTCAGCAGTCGAAGCACTTGGTGACTGAGAAAGAAAGATCGAGTGTGAAACAAGGGCATCCCGGAGTTTACATCCGTGCCGCTTACGGCAAATTGGAATGACGCATTCGTTTCATTTTTTGCCGAACGCGAGCTCAAATCAGCCCGAAAGTGTAGCGTTTTACTTAGTCATGGGTTTTCTTGTTCTGATCAGTGATTATGCAGTGACGTCCCTGCTGATTATCTGTTGGCGTGACCGTTTTACCTTGGTGCGCAAACAGACTTTCCAGAGCGAAGAATTGCGTCGAAACTATGTTGACAGTAACTCGACCTGTTGTGCCAAACACCACAAGCACACACCACGGAGGTCACCCCATGCTCGCAACCAGATCAATCGCTCAAACTCGCAACGGATTCACTCTCATCGAGTTGCTGGTGGTCGTCGCGATCATCGCACTGCTGATCGGTTTGCTTTTGCCTGCGCTCGGCGCTTCTCGCGAAGCCGCCCAGACAACGGTGTGCCTAGCGAACACACGAACGATTTCTGCTGCATCGCTCATTTACGCCGCGGAGCATGACGACCGCATCCTTCGCCCAGCATGGATCGTAAACGCTTCTCCCAACGACGCTTCTCCGGCAACCGATTGCACTTCGACTCGCGACTACTGGTGGGAACTCCTCTGGGAGTATGCGGACATGCCCAAGGCTGCAGACTGTGTCGAGATGCAGGACAAAATTGCTTCAGGCCTTGGTGTGTTCAGTTGCCCTAAGTTTGATGAGGAAGTCTACCGCTCAATGCCATCCGACCTCCCCGGTGCTGCTGGAATCCGCAACAACCCTAAGGCTTACGGGCTGAACGATCGATTCCAGCCAAGCTCTGTTGCTTCATCTGACATCTTCGGCCGCACGACGTATATGTACCCCGAGCCACTGGCTCGCATCTCGAAAATCCGAGTCCCAACACAAACCGCCTTCATCGCAGATAACGCGGGCGAGAGCAAGCTGTCGGATTACAGTCTAGCCCGCCTGTCGAAGATTCAGCCCGCTGGCAATCTGACAACCGCCCAGGCGATCACATTTCCACGCCACCAAAACGGATCGGTCGTCAATGTGGGATACCTTGATGGACACGCCGGAACGATCAGGACTTCCGATCTCCCACTTGCAGAGTTCCGCGACTCGTATGCAGGGCCCAAGAACGACCGGATCTTCTGGATCGGGAGTCTTCAGTAAGCGTACCTAATCCTATTGGACTTCGGATGTGTTGAGACAATTCATGCTGAGACGAATCTGCGCACAATTCGCCACTCTATCGCTTGCAGTTGCAAGTTCATTTGGTGTACATGCCGATTGTCCTGTAAGCGACTATCTCGATGACAATATTGTCACACTCGAAATGCCGAGTGACGTTCAACGTGTCTTTATTCCGCACTTCGCTCTGCTCTATACCCCGCAAGATCCTAAACTCGAGTTGTGGCAAGCGAGCATCAACCACGCAAGCTATGACATACAGAACTGGATTGCTCGAACGCGTGATGCCAGTGGTGTACGTCAAGACAACACCGCGATCTTAGCTGGTGATGGGCTGAATCCAGACACTTTCGCGGATGACGACGATCGGCGCGCGTCAAATGCAGGCCCTATGAATGGGAGAGGGCGATGATGAATGTCGAGGGCCCAAGTTCGGCTCGTTCGTTCCGCACCGAGCGGATCGAGAGCGACCTTGTGGTCGTCGGAGGTGGCATGGCTGGCGTGTGTTGCGCAATCGCCGCAGCGCGAGAGGGCGTGCGCGTGACCTTGGTTCAGGACCGCCCGGTGTTGGGCGGCAATGCCCGGTCTGAAGTACGTTTGTGGATTTTGGGCGCTACGTCGCACATGGGTAACAACAATCGTTGGGCCCGAGAGGGCGGCGTGATCGACGAAATTCTTGTTGAGAACACATTCCGAAACCCCGAAGGCAATCCGGTCATTTTTGATACGGTGCTGCTTGAGAAGGTTATCGACGAACCGAACATCACGCTGCTGCTCAACACAGCTGCCTATGAAGTCACCAAGAGTAGCCCTGATCGGATCCGAAGTGTCAACGCGTTCTGCTCGCAGAACCAAACCGTGTACAACATCGCAGCTCCCGTGTTCTGTGACGCCTCGGGTGACGGCGTGCTTGGGTTCCTTTCTGGTGCTGCATTCCGGATGGGCGCTGAGACCAAAGACGAGTTCGGAGAACTGTTTGCACCGAGCAATGGATTCGGTGGTCTGCTTGGGCACTCAATCTACTTCTACACTAAAGAGCATGGAAGATCTGTTGAGTTTGTTCCACCGAGTTTCGCGAAGAAGAACATGGCGCCGCATCTGAAGGCAAGGAGTTACAACACTTCAACCGATGGGTGCCAGCTCTGGTGGATCGAATACGGAGGACGACACGATACTGTTCATGACACCGAACAGATCAAATGGGAGTTGTGGTCGGTCGTCTA
>JBCDAP010000444.1:0-2491 GCA_039185335.1 Planctomycetota bacterium
CTGGCCGTTTGCTCTGTCCCTCGGATGTCCGCGTTCGATTTGCCCGTTGCAAAGAATTTTTAATCAGAAGCAAAAACCAACCACCGATGGTAGAGGCGTACTGCTTCCTCGGAGAGGCGAACCGCCCAGCTCGCACCAAGGCGCAAAACGAGCACGACGCAGCCCTGAGCTGCGTCGTGGTACCGGTCACCGGTATAATGCGTGCCTTCACGCCTTCCGTCGGCGACGAAGCCCGATAGCAAGCGACGCCGCTAAGAGCACCCCCGTGCCCGGCGATGGGATCTGCGTCCCAGCGCCAGCGATCAGCTTGAAATCCGCACCGTTGAACGAAGACTCAGAGAACACTCGGAGGCCGGCGATATCCTCGTCCGTGCCGAAGTAAGCGGCCAGATCCGAGAACCCTGCCGATCGCACGGACTGCGATCCACCGATCTCCGTTGTATCGATCTGGAACCCAGCTGACGACCACTGCGCCGAGTTCACGACCACTTCGTTGCCGATCAACGCGCCGTTCGCATCGAGAGCTTGGAGCCCGAGTCGGCTGTTCCCGCCGCGTTCCCAGATGAACACCGACTCGATCGTCTGCCCAAAGCCAACCCGCATATCGAACGATCCATTGTCTTCACCATCGATGATGCTGTTCAGGTTGTTGTTCGCGAGCGTGTTCAGGAAGTCGTTGGCGGTCGGATCCTCAATGTTCGTGATCCCGCCGACCGCGGCAACATTGTCACCGCGATCGGTGCTCGCCGCACCGGAGTTGCCGCCCGTAAATGGATCGTTCGAAATGAGCGTCAAGCTCTGCGCAAACGCGAAGTTCGAGAAGGTTCCGCCAAGCGAACCCGCCGACACACTATCCAGAATGATGTCACCCTTCGGTCCGTTATTGACCGAGGTGTTCGTCGTGAATGTGAACATGCTGGCAGAAGCCGTGCCGCCGCCGAGAAGACCAGCCGCACAGAGAAGCGCCATCTTGTTGTTGAACAAATTCATGCTGTGTGTTCCTTCGCGTGAGTCCTTCGATCCCATGGGAGAGGCGGTGCCTCGCCCTCGTGCTTCTTCAAGTTTGAGAATCAGCAGGGTCAGATCAAAGCCGTGCGCGAACAATTCGAGCAGTTTCCACCGTCGCGATGGCCTGATATCCATTACAACCGGCATATCCCGTCTTCTCTTGGCGAGACAGCAAGCACTTACTTGCTTCGAGCATGCTTCGTTGTCTTTTCACTTTGATCAGAGCGCACCAAAGAAAGAAGGCGTCCCCCCGCGAAGGAGGACGCCCGATATGCCCTCTCCTGAGGCACAAATGCAGTGGATAAGAAATCGACGCTCCGATATCCCACGGCGCAGCACACATCGCACCGCGAGTCGGAATCTCAAATAAACGTGCGATCTCTCTGCAAGGAGTCCCGCCCGTGTGCAAGCGGGGTCCTTTTCCACTGAGGCGGCCAAAGAAGGCTCTCTGACGCCCGAGAAAAACTACGAAACGATCTCTTCACCTCCAAAGAAAGACCGAGAAATTTTGCGACTTCGCGAGCGTTCACGGAATAAAGCGGTTTCTCGTCCCAAGAACGCGCCAGAAAGGCCACTTCGGCTACCTTATTATGAAACGCCGACAGGCCCTCTGGGGAGAAAACCATGGAAACCAAGTCATTCATCCAGCGCTATCCAAAGCTGACGATCATCCTCGCGGCCTTCGCGATCTTCGTCCTCTTCGGCGGGTGCCTCATGGGCATCATCCTCCCCAGGTCATTCCAGCCCCACGTCTCCAAGAACGCACTCGACTATCCCAAGTACGTCGCCCATTGGGCCGACCACGCCCCGCAGATCCCAGAACGAATCCCGTTCGATGCCCGCGAGATCGAGTTCGCCTTCTTCTCCAACCCGATCCAAGGCGGCGATCACCTCTACCTCGTCTACACGGTCGATCCCGAGGCCGCTCTTAAACTCCAGGCCGAGGTGTTGGCAGCACTCGACCCAGACACGTTCACGAGCGTCACCGACCAATCCCCAAATGCCAGCGAGGAGCGGGTAGCAAGGGCCAATGTGAATTACAGCCTGCTGGCGAATTCGCTGGATTCACTGCCCCCAAGGGACACCTTTAAGGAGTGGCCGCTCATCCCGATCCACTTCGAGGATCACAAGGAATCGCTGACCGGTTCCGTCTGGATCGATGCATCCTCAGGCCAGGTCATCTGGCAGTTCCACGCGAACTAACTGCCAGAGATTTTTTTCCCTCCCGATCACTCTTCACGCACGATTCGCCACTCGAACACCCCTTGCTTCCCACTGGGACCTTGCTATACTCATCGACTCGACCGCTGGTGGGCGGTCGGTGTCCGTTTGGATCCACTCAGATTCATGACCTTGATTTGAGCAGTTGTTGAACCCCCCGGCGAGCCCGCCGGACGCGAGATCGGAACCACTTCATATGCCGACGATCAACCAGCTTGTCCGCAACCCTCGCCGCACGCCGAAGACCAAGTCGAAGGTGCGC
>JBCDAP010000445.1:0-2485 GCA_039185335.1 Planctomycetota bacterium
CGCCTGCGGGGCTGATTATCAACATCACTGCTGATGGCATGCTGGTGATTGAGCGTGAAGAAGTGAGTGTTGAAGAGGCATTGGCGATGGTCAGCGTTGAGGCATTCGAACGAGGCACTTCCCGTGCGGTCGACGTGCTTGTGCGTGCGGATCGGAGTGCTCCGCTCAGCGCGGTGAATGGGGTTGCCCGCGGTTTGGTCAAGCTTGATGTTCCGGAGTGGCGGCTTGCGACAGATCCTTCTGGGCGAGGAGGAGGGCCGTGAAGGTTGTCGTTGATCACAAGAAGTATCGAGGGCAGCTCGATCCTCGGAAGTCACTGGTTCCGATGATCGATGTGGTGTTTTTGTTGCTTGTGTACTTTGTGACGACGTACTCCTACAACCCGCCGGAGAGCGATGTTGCGCCCGCTTTGGAGGCAGATCGAGCCGAGAGCGGGAGTTCTGCGGACTTTCAGGTACAGATTGTTGATGTTGGTTTGTTCGACGGTGAGCTTGGTTATCGAGTGGGTACCAAGATTTTGCGAGATCAAGAGTCGCTGGAGTCGATTCTTCGCGCGCTTCCGAAAGAGGGAGGCGTGTTTGTGCGTGGGTCGGATGCGGCGACCGCTGGATGGGCAGTCGCGGCGTTACAAGCTTCACGGGATGCGGGCTTCGGGAAGGTGACGTATGTGCCGGGTGAGTAGCCGATTGCGCTGGATGTTGTTGGCTACGGCTCTTTCGGGAGTTGTCTTTGCTGCCTCAGCTTATGCCGCGGAGGCGGAAGAAGCGGCTTTGCGTGTTGAAGAGTACCTCGCGGATCTTGGGCCGAATGCGGCGCTTGCGGCTTTTCTTGAACAAGAGCTTGATCATGCCACGAATGCGGATCAGAAATCGCGACTCGCGACACGTCTTGCCTCTTTGTATGCGGAGTTGATCCGTGAGTGTGAGGATGATGAGTTGCGTGGTGTGTACGAGGCGCGGAGCATCGGTTTGTTGGATCGCGTTCCGGGAGCTGCGACGCCTGAACTGCGTCTCGAGTTGGCATTGGCAAGTTACCTTCGTGTACGAGAGACAGCCGAACGTGCTCGTTATTCGATTGTGCCGCCCGAGCGTCTGAAGGGCGCGGCGGATCGCATGGAAGCGCTCGCACAGCGTTTTGGTTCGATCGCGGATGTCGCTCAGCGGCGGGTGGATTTTCTTGAGCAGCGTGCGGATTCGGCGCCCGGTTTTGGTGGGGAGGTGTTACGTTTGGCGCGCCAGCAGCAGAGTCGGGCGCGGTTTTTGTCAGGATATGCATGGTCTTATGCCGCTGTGCTGGATGATTCGCGTGAAGCCGCTGATCGTGCGTCGTTGGCGTTGGGGAGAATCACGAATCCACCGGATGGGCCGGCTTCGCCTGATGATGCCCCCGATCAATTGCTTCGCGTTGGGTACATCGCCGAAGCGGCTGTTGGTATTGCGTTCGCTGAGATGGTGCAGGAGCGCCACGGTGAAGCGTTGCGGTGGCTTGGGCGGGTTGAATCTGTCGAAGATGCAAAGGCGCATCTCGGAGATGCTCTGGTCTTTGCGCGATTTGATGTGTTGGTTGATGATGATCGGTGGAGCGGAGCGGAGGGTGTCTTTGATTCTTACTTGCAAGATCGAGTTGGATCGCTGGATGTTCGCTCTGCTCGTTTCTTTGCGAGTGCCGCGATTCGTGAATCAACTGGTCGTGGTGACGCATCGCGTGATCGGATTCGCGATGAATCGCTTGGCGAATTGGTTGCGATGGGCGAGATCGGGCATGTGATGGAGCTTGTCAGTGAGGCGACGCCGGGGCAGCTCGGGGTTGGGAGTTTCATCTCTCGATACGCACGGGGGCTTGCCAGTTACTCGGAAGCACGCGAGACGCATGAGTTTGAACTTGCTGCGCGTGGTGTCGCATTGAATCAGCGGTTTGATGCGCCCGCCGGGCGGGAAGCGCGTGAGGGGTATGCCCGTGCGGCTGAAATGTTGGATGAAGCGCTTGTCATGGTTGAAGACGAGCGGTTTAAGCGAGCCAGGCCGAATACGGTTTTGTTGTTGGCTGAGTGTGAGTTGCTGGGAGGAGACGGAACGGTGAAATCGCTGCTTGGAGCGGCGAAGCGGTTCGAGGAGGCCAGCTTGTTGCTTGAAGATGTTGGCCTTATTCAAGCGGCCCGGTCAGCGCTGTGGCGTGCGGTCACGATTGCTGAACAAGCATCGGAAGATGGAGGAAGTGAAGAGATTGCGTATCGAGATGCGGTAACCGCTCTGTACGCCCGGTCGTATCCGCAGAGCATCGGTTCGGCACGGGTGACGGTTCGGCTCACGGATCGAGATGAGCTTGATCTAGAGGAAGCAATTGAGCGTCTGCTTGATGTTCCAGCGAATTCGAGTGAACGCCAGTTTGCAGAACGTGAAGTGTCACGCTTGGCGCATCGTGCCTTTCGAGAATCGATCGCGGGTCGTCGTGCTTGGGCGGCAGAACGGTTTGTGCGTTTGTCGCA
>JBCDAP010000446.1:0-2476 GCA_039185335.1 Planctomycetota bacterium
AATCGAAAGAACCTCCCGATCCGAGCTCGCAACGATCACAGCACGCACATCACGCTCGATTGTCGCCAACCGGTAATCAGCTGAGGGAACCCAGCCGCGTTCTTCGAATGAGATCTCCTGCCCGGGCTTTGTCTTTGGGCCCGAACAGCCCGTTGCAAGAACAGCCCCCGCAAGGCAAAGAGCCCCGAGAACAACCCTGTTCGCCAGCCCACCGATCCGCACTCTTCGAGACATCATGATCATCACACCATCGTACCGATAGCCGAACAGGTGCGATGCATTGTCTCGCAATCAACCCCCAAAACGAAAACTCGGAGCCGTTTGGCTCCGAGGTGAATTCCAGGAAGAAGAAGATTGCGGATCAGGCCGACTTCTTGTCGTCGTCACCACCATCGTGATTGCAGGCCATCAGAACAGCCTTCTTGCCATCATCTCCGCCGTCATGCTTGCATGCGGTCTTCTTACCATCATCTCCACCGTCGTGGTTGCACGCGGTCTTCTTACCATCATCGCCGCCCTTGTCGCCGCAGTTGCTCTTCTCAGAGCAATCTTCCTTCTTCGACTTGTCGCATGCGGACTTATCGCCGCAATCGCTCTTCTTCGCGCACTCTGACTTGGAAGAGCAGTCTCCTTTGGAGCTGAGGTTCGAGCGATCAATCGAAGAATCAACGTAGAGAGCCGCAGGCATCACGATAGCAAGACCAGAGCCAAGCACTTCAACCGGGGCGTTAACCGCTTCGGCTTCTGTTGCGTTGGCGAGCAGGGCAGTCGGGCAGTGGCTGACGTGAGCGCAGTGAGAGTGAGAGTGACCGCCGTGGGAGTGCGAATGCCCGCCATGGGAATGTTCCGAAGAAGCAACCTGCTTGACGCTAGAAGCGGTCAGGGGGCAGGATCCGCAATCACCATCGGAGTGCCCCGCGGGCAGGGTTGCCGCAGCTGAGGCCTTTGCCTCACAGGCACCACCTGTTGCCATCGAGCAAAGCGATTGCCCGGAAAGAAGCGAATATCCAGCGACGCCGAGCATGGCAGCACCTGCAACCGTCATCACAACTGACATCAGAGCGGAACCAAGGGAACGATGCATATTGATCAACCTCACGTTGAAATTGGAGAAATCACTGCGATTGGCATACCCACGCGAACGGTATACCGGCGAAGAGCTTGATGGATGAGGAAATCGAACAATGATCGCCATCCACCTGAACACAATCCTATGTGCTAACGCCTACGCCCAATGTTGTCTTCCCGGATTGGGAAAAATCTCTACAACTCTTTTTCGTTTCACCCTGCTCTAACCCAAACAAATCCTCAATCTGGAGCTGTTTCATCGATGAAGACCCCAGATTTGATGCCTTCACGCCGACCAATCGAACCGCCTGGAGCGGAACATCACTCCGTCCACGCAATTGACCCCGGCGCCGGTACAGTTCCAGAACAAGACGTTCGACCTGGGGCCAGAGATCAACTTCGGATCGTGTCGCTCCGAATTCGGCCGAGAATGAATGCTCTCGTTGCAGTGTGGTGAAATCTGCAAACCGGAGTCTTACGCCGATCGTCCCGCAATAAAGCTCCTCATGCTGCATGCGTTCGATAACTTTTCTGAGCAAGCGGCGTAACTCTGTGCGCATCAGCTCACGACCGCTGTCGTCCGCAATGGCATCTTCCCGGAAGGTGCGATCGCGGCTAATCGATCGGCGGGCACCTTCTCGTGACAGCGAGCCATCGTGCACGCCGCTCGCACGTTCAACGAGCCGACGTGCGGATGCTTCGTCTCGCGATCCAAGCAGCGAAGCGATGTCACGAGCCGGCAGTGCGAGCAAATCCTCCCCCTGATGAACACCGACTCGCTTCAGACGTTCGACGGTCTTCTTTCCGATCCCACGCAGTTTTCCGATCTCGAGCATGCCGCAGAACGCACGTGATTGTGTGAGCGTGATCCGAGTCACTCCTGCTGGCTTGCGATACGCCGAAGCGATTTTCGCAACAAACTTGTTCGGCCCTACACCGATCGACAGTGTCAATCCTGTTCGCTCGAGCACACGCTTCTGCATCGCTCGAGCCAAATGGATCGGCCAATCAACGTCCCAAAGCGAATCTTTGTCGGCATCCGGCTCTGCCCAGTCTTGCGCGACCTCTTCGAGATCTGTCGCGTCGATGTATCCCTCGTCGATCCCGGTTTTGTGAACATTTTTTGTGAATTCTTGAAGCACATCGAACACTTCCTGTGATCGATCGCGGTAGCGATCGAACCTGCCTCGCACAAACACGCCTTCCGGGCAGAGTTTGCCCGCCTTGGCAAGTGGCATCGCGGTGCGCACGCCGAAAGCTCTTGCTTCGTAGGTGCTTGTGCACACAATCCCTCGAGGCAACGAACCATCAGGGCGGCGTTCTCCTCCCACAATCACCGGCTTCCCGCGCCATTCTGGATGATCGAATGTTTCGACCTGCGCGAAGAAACAATCCAGGTCGACGTGCA
>JBCDAP010000447.1:0-2475 GCA_039185335.1 Planctomycetota bacterium
GCCCTCCCGGATGAAGTCGACTGTATTGGGCGTTTTCTCTTCGAGAGGCCATTCCAGAGCGGTAGCTTGGACTCCGGCTTCGTTCAAGAACTTCGCCGTCCCCTTCGTCGCGTAGATCTCGATCCCCTTGTCGGCAAGCACACGGATCGATGACAGCATCTCTGCCTTCGATTCCACCGGCCCCAGCGACAACAGGACACTGTTGATCGGCAAGCGATATCCAACCGAGAGCAAGCTCTTCAAGAACGCTTCGTTGAAGTCCTCCCCGATGCATCCGACCTCACCGGTCGAGGCCATCTCGACACCGAGCGTCGGATCTGCGCCATCAAGACGATGGAACGAGAACTGCGGTGCCTTCACACCCACATGGTTGAGCTCGAACGCCTGCTTGTCGGGGCTCTTGCACGGCCGACCCATGATGACCTTCGTGGCCATCTCGATGAAGTTCTGGCTCAGCACTTTGCTGACGAATGGGAAGCTGCGTGAAGCACGGAGGTTGCATTCGATGACCTTCACCTCGTTGCTCTTCGCGATGAACTGCATGTTGAACGGACCGGTAATCTTGAGCGCTTTCGCGATTTTCGTCGCCACCTGGCGGACGCGACGGACCGTCTCGAAGTACGTCCGCTGCGGCGGGAACACGAGCGTTGCATCGCCCGAGTGCACGCCGGCGTTCTCAACATGTTCAGAGATCGCGTACACCACGATCTCACCCTCACGAGCCACAGCATCAAACTCGATCTCCTTCGCGCCGGTGATGTACTTCGAGATCACCGTCGGGTACTCACGGCTTACCTTCGCCGCACGCCCCAGATACTGTTCCAACTCTTCGTGGTTCGAAGCAACAGCCATCGCCGCCCCAGATAGCACGTAGCTCGGACGAACAAGAACGGGATAACCGACCTCGTCAGCGAATTTTTCTGCCTCCGCGAAGCTCGTCAGCTCAGCCCACTCGGGCTGGTCGACGCCAATCTCATCGAGCAGAGCGCTGAAGCGGTGGCGGTTCTCCGCGTTGTCGATCGAGTCGGGCGATGTCCCCAGCACCTTGATGCCGGACTCATCGAGCTTGCGAGCAAGGTTGTTGGGCGTCTGCCCGCCCATGGAGACGACAACGCCGGAGGGCTGGATCTTCTCAGCGATCTCCCGGCAGCTCTCCAAACTGATCTCGTCAAAGAAGAGCTGGTGGAACTCGTCGTAGTCGGTGCTCACCGTCTCCGGGTTGTAGTTGAGCATGACAGTTTTGTAGCCCAGCTTGCGAAGGGTCTGCCCCGCGTTGACGCAGCACCAGTCGAACTCGACCGAGCAGCCGATGCGGTAGGCGCCCGAGCCAAGCAGCAAGACCGAGTTCTCAACCGGGAAGGCGGCATCGTCTCGCGTGCCGTTGTAGGTGAGATAAAGGTAATTCGTCTGAGCTGGGAACTCGCCGGCAAGCGTGTCGATCTGACGAACGACGGGCTTGAGGTCAATCGCGGCCCGGCGGTTCCAAACCGCCTCCTCGGTCATGCCGGTGAACTGCGCGATCTGGTAATCCGAGAAGCCTCGTTGCTTTGCTTCCTTGAGCAGGGTGTCGGCGGGGTTGCCGCCGGCACCTTGCAACTCCCGTTTGATACGAACAACATTGTCGAGTCGAGCAAGGAACCACTTATCGATCTTCGTCAGCTCGTAGATCCGATCGATGGAGTAGCCAGCTTCGATCGCTTCGATGACGTTAAAGACGCGCTCTTCGGTGGGATGCGAGAGGTCACGCTCGATATCGTCGCTCTCGAACCCCTCATTGCCCACGAGGCCAACCGCGCCGACTTCGAGCATGCGGAGGGCTTTTTGCATCGCTTCTTCGAAGTTCACCGCGATCGCCATGACCTCGCCCACAGACTTCATGCCCGATCCGAGACGCCGGCTGACACCCTTGAACTTCTTAAGGTCCCAACGCGGCACCTTCACCACGCAATAGTCCAAGCTCGGCTCGAAGAACGCGCTCGTCGTCCGCGTGATCGCGTTCTTCAGCTCGTGCAGACCATATCCAAGCCCAAGCTTCGCTGCGACGAACGCGAGTGGGTATCCGGTCGCTTTCGACGCCAACGCCGACGAACGCGACAGACGCGCGTTCACTTCGATGATGCGGTAATCCTCCGAGTGCGGATCGAGCGCATATTGAATGTTGCACTCGCCCACGATCCCGAGATGGCGAATGGTTCGGATCGCGATCTCGCGGAGCTTGTGATACTCCGCGTTCGTCAGCGTCTGGCTCGGCGCTACCACGATCGACTCTCCCGTGTGGATCCCCAGCGGATCGAAGTTCTCCATATTGCACACGGTGATGCAGTTGTCGTACTTGTCGCGCACAACCTCGTACTCGATCTCCTTCCACCCCTTGAGCGACTCTTCAACGAGCACCTGCGGTGCATGCGCGAACGCCCGATCACACCGCTCTTTGAGTTCCGCTTCATCCTGACAGATGCCCGAGCCGAGCCCGCC
>JBCDAP010000448.1:0-2466 GCA_039185335.1 Planctomycetota bacterium
GCGTGTCCGCCTCGAAGGAACCGCTAAGCAGCTCACACAGGTCCAGGAGTCTCTCCTTGGGCTTGCAGAGTTCGCTCGACCAACCCTGAATCATTTGTTGATCGCCGCAGTTCCGATTCTGCTCGGAATTTTCGCGGCCGGATTCGCCGGTTTCCGTGCCATCCAACGCCGATCGCCCGCAATCTTCTATGCCTCGATCGGCTTAGTCACGCTGGGTCTCATCTTCGCCCTCTTCGCACTCGGCCTGACGACTTATCCCGAACTCGCGGGAGCTCGCCTTGTCTGGGCGCTCGCCGTCACATATCTGCTGATGTGTGCTCTCTTTGACTCCTTCACAACACCCTTTGTCATCATGATCACAGTCCCGCTGGCGGTTGTTGGTGGCTTTGTCGGCCTTTCCATCGTGCATGAAATCACCGCCTCCAATCCGGTGATGGCCGATCAGAACCTGGATGTTCTCACCATGCTTGGCTTCATCATCCTGATCGGCGTCGTGGTCAACAACGCCATCTTGATCGTGCATCAAGCCCGCAACCTCATGCACTCCCGCACCGATATCCCAGAAGGAACTCCAGAAGAGGATCTCACGAAGGAAGGGCATCTCAAGCCAACTCCTGCGATCGCCGAGGCTGTGCGAACTCGCATCCGCCCGGTCTTCATGTCCACATTGACATCTGTCGGGGGCATGCTGCCGCTCGTTCTCTTCCCCGGTGCGGGCTCGGAGCTTTATCGCGGACTCGGTTCGGTCGTCGTTGGCGGTCTGATCTGCGCAACGGTATTCACCCTTGTTCTGGTTCCGCTGCTCTACTCTCTCGCACTCGACTGTACAGAAGGGATTAGAGCCGCATTCACGCGTTCGTCCAGCGAGACCGCCTCACCAACAACAGCGGCGACTACAGCCTAATCGCTTCCGTATTCCCTACATGACACCGCTGCGTTCTATTTTCGCTCGGCACTGAGCCGCTTCTCGCGGATCTCATTGAGGAATTGCATCTCGCTCTCGGTCAGCGACTGCATCCCCTGCGTGCCGACCTTGGCGAGCAACTCGTCCTCGCGTTTGAGGTCGCGTTCCGAGATTCCGCCGGGGCTCTTCTTCGCACCGGGAGGTTTTTGCTTCTTCGCTTTCAGCGATGTGCCTTTTTTCTTTCCGGTCGGTAGCAGGCCGTCAAAGAAGTCGAGGAGATGCTTGGGATTGCGGATGAAGTACGCTCCAGCCAGCGCCCCGCCAACGTGAGCGGCATCCCCGCCGGCGTTATCACCACCCGTGACTAGATTGAACAGAGCCAACCCGAAAGTCGCGTACGCCAGCGTACGAAGCCGCATCGGGAGCACCCCGAACAGCAGGACCCGAGCATTCGGCTCAAGAAACGCCGCGGCAAAGATCACACCGAAGCATCCACCAGAGGCTCCGATCAGCTTCGTGTACAACTCGACATCGAGCGCACCCGGCAGCGGTACACCGAGATACCCGAGCAGGTTGAACAACAGGTACAACAGCGCTCCGAAGATCCCGCATGTCAGGTAGAACGCCGCGTACAGCATCCTCGACCTCAGATGCCGCTCAACGATGGGGCCGAAGAAAAAAAGCACGATCATGTTGAACAGCAGGTGGAAGATCCCCGCATGCAAAAACTGGAACGTAACTAACCGCCAGATCTCGAACTGGAAGAACCCAAGACCCGTCGAAAAGTGTCCCCACGCAACGAACGGATCTTCATCCTCGACAACCATCGAGATCCCGAGCGGCTCCCTCGTCTCCGGAGCCACGATGACTCTGCCGTATCGCGGAATCCCATCTTGGTCGGCGACCCGCTGATAAGTATCTGTGACCGCAAACTCGGCTGTCGGTTCCACACCTGCAATGAAGTACTGCGCCTTCGTCGGAACCTTGAACGTGGTTTGAACTCCGGCCCCGATAAACGAACCAAGCACAAACACCGCGATGTTCGCCACGATCAACCATGTGTTGAAAGACCACTGCGAAGGCGAACCGGGTCCGGTCGGGATACCGCTCATGCCACCGCCGAATCCTTGTCCGCCCACCTGGCTGTAATCGCGATCAGCAAAGCCCATAGTTCGTTACTTCGTTCTTGGGCCTTCGCCCGATTCGATTCCTCGAATTCTCCATCGGCTCACCGAAGGCCGATCTTCCATCCGTTTCGAGCCAATCACCCTTCAGAGCCCTGCCATTTTCCGCAATGCCTTATCTAGCTTGGCCGGCACAGGCATCACGCTGAGCCTCGATTGCGTGACAAGCTCGAATTCATCGAAGCGATGGTCAGCCTTGACCGCTTTGAGATTGGCCCCATCACTGGTCGCCGCTTTTATCGGCTCAATGTCAAAAACCGGAAACTTGACCTCTCCCTTCGCGGTGAGATCGTCGCGTTCCGGGTCGGCGTATGCCTCGCTCGTGATCCTCGCAAGCCCCGTGATCCGCTTCTCACTCCCCGTGTGATAAATCAGGAC
>JBCDAP010000449.1:0-2452 GCA_039185335.1 Planctomycetota bacterium
AACCAGCTCCGCGGTCGCCGAATTGAAACCCACGGTCGTGGGAATCGGAGACGAAAGCGTATCAATCCTCGGAGAGTACCCCGCTTCGCTCAGGAGGCACCAAAGAAAACGTGTCAGTTCGGCATCGACAGAGTGGCTCGCGAGCGACTCCAGCACCCTCTCGAGCGCGGCATAGAGGTTCGGATGCGGGTCCGCGGATTCGAAGAGGCGGAAAACGAGATCAACGCAGTACAACGCCGCATACTGAGCACGAAGGTTTGCCCGGAGATGATGGTGGACCACAGCAAGCGACCATTCGGTCAGTGTCGCCAATTCAACAGAGGGCTTGATGATCGCGACCAGCTCTCCTGCGGTTGTCGGTTCGAAGCCACCCGAGAACATGGACTTCTCGCGCCGGGCTCCTTTCGCCAGGCCTCGAATGACGCCGTGGTTCTGCGTGAGGAGCGCAACGGTCTGCGAGGTTTCGGAGAAATCCCAGACACGAAGGACGATAGCCTGATCGGTGAGCGAAGGCACACCAAAGGATAGTGGCAGAATCAGGCCGCGAAGCGGTTGACGCACTCGATGATGGGATCGCGTTCGTCATCTGGGGAATCCTGAAGCATGAGGACGTTGAGAATGTCCTCGCGCGTCTGCTTCCCGGGCTTGATTGTTTCCGTGACGAGTCTGTTGCCGGTGCTCTCGGAGATGTACACGAGAACAACGCCCTTGTCTTGAGATTCGACTTCGTACTTGAGGCCGCTCGCTTCGTACGTGAGCTGCGGCATGCCGTTCTTCGTGACAGCGATCTCTTCGACCAGATCTTCGACCGAATCGATAAGGAACGCGTTGGCTCGTTCGACGATGTCCTCGACACGCATCGAAGGATCGATGACGCCGTCAAAGACCTCTTTGGAAGCTCGAAAATCGACCTCGACCTCAGCAATCAACTCTTTGGTCTGGGCTTTGTTGAACTCGAAGAGGCGTTCCATACACTCGACATCGGGAGCGATCGAATCTGTCGGGATATCAGGATCGATGGCCATTGAGCCCGCGATGTAAGCGATCGCATGGAGTACCTGCGTGTCGGTCGCACCATCCAAGCTCTGGCCTTGTGGACGCTGGTGGTGCATCGAAATGGGAAGAGAAAGAACATCGGGCAGCTTCCACAACCGACAGAGCGCGACCGCAACATCAACGTGCGTGAACATCAACTCCGACCACTCTTGCCGATAGCGATCGGATGGCGCATCCGACGGCCTCACCATCTCGTAGTACTTCTCTCCCACCAAGACAGGCATCAACGGAGTCCCTGCATCCGAGAGCAACCCAACCAAGAACGCCTCACCCGCGTGCTCTTTCGAGAAGTTCACAGCGAGTTTGTGCGCAAACCAAGCGCGGAAAAGCGATTGTGTCCACTGGTGCTTGAACGAGAAGCCATCGTCGGACTGGAGGAGAGCGCTCGAAAGGTGGAATCCCAATGCCAACGCTTTCAGCTTATCGAGACCCATAAGAACCATCGCACGATCGATGCGAGTTACCGGCTGACGCTGCGCATAAAAGGCAGAGTTCGCCATCCGCAAGAGTCGACCCGACAACGCCTGATCGGTTTGAATGGCTTTGGTGAAATCGTTGATCGTCGCTTCTTCCGAGCTCACCATCTCAACAACTTTCATCGCCACCTGCGGGAGCGTAGGGACAGATGTATCGCCTAAGCGACGGGACAGGGCGAGGTGGAGTTCCTCGATCTCTCTTGCCGACAACTCTGCCCGAACCTTCACTACAACGCTCTCCAGCTAAGGGACAATGACTCCACTATCACATCGGCTGAATCATGACTCACAGCAAGGGGATTCTGTTTTTCTTCCCTATGCGGGGGGATATTTGTACCAACAACGTACCTGATTAGGTGGTGCAAATATGCCGCGTTGAGGGGAAAACCATTGGAAAGCCCTGCTGTCTGGACTTTGTTATCATCCGTTTGGACTGGCCCTTCCTATGACGGATCAACAGGCGAAGGTCCTGGAATGCGACGCACCATGATGATGAAGCAGGATGCCATCTCTTCTCGCGTGATCGCCCTGATGAATCAGAAGGGCGGTGTTGGCAAAACAACAACGGCTGTGAATCTTTCTGCAGGCCTCGCCTCCGTCGGAGTGCGGACCCTTGTGGTTGATCTGGATCCACAGGCCCATGCCACGCTCCACCTCGGGATTGAACCTGAGTCTTTGGAAAAGTCCGTATACGAGATACTGCTCGATCCGCCCGGCGGGTTTGGCGATGCGGATCGTGACGATCATGTGGGCATGGACCCCGATGAGGTGATTGTTCAGAGAAGCGATTGTCTCGATGTTCTTCCGGCGGTTACAGATCTAGCCGCAGTCGAAACGGAACTCGCTTCGGAACGCGTGAGACATCACCGGCTCAAGGCAGCCCTCCGCGTTGTCGGTGATCGATATGACTTCATCATGAT